>JAUXAV010000029.1 GCA_030619735.1 Candidatus Aenigmatarchaeota archaeon
AGGGTTGTGCAGTCATCATGGGTTTTCAGGGCATTTATTATGCTGAACACCCTTCTCCTTATCAGGCTCTCCTTTTCCATGGCCATGCCCATTACTGCAGTGGAGTCAATCACTAGCCTCCTGGCATCCAGCTTCTTTATATGATTCATTATTTCGGTATTGATATTGCCTGTGGAAACAGGGTCAATATATATTATCTTGCAGAGTCCCTTCTTCTCAAACTTCTCAAAGTCCCAGCCAAAATTCCTGACATCCTCCCTTATGTCCACCGGGTCCTCCTCCAGGGTAACATACACGCATGTCTCCCCCTTCTGCAGGCCGTACCAGAGATACTGGCACCCGAAAATGGTCTTCCCTGTTCCCGTGCCCCCGGTCAGGAGATAGACAGAACCCTTAACCAATCCCCCCTGCATAAGCCTGTCCAGACCAGGGATACCGGTCTTTATTCTCATGACCATACTAAATAATGGATTTGCTGGTTTAAAAATTATATTCTCTGTTTAAGGGCCGGAAGCCCCGGGAGGGATTTGATGCCAAGCCGGATTCAATGCTTCCTGCTGACCATATAGTCCGCGAAGCCCCTGAGTATTTTACCAAAACCCTTTGGCATATTCCGGGTCAATTCCTTTGCTTCCCCCACAAGGTGGTTTGCCCTTTCCCTTGCATGCTCAATTGAGCCGTATTTCAGAAACAGCTCCTTCACAGCCTGTATGTCATTTGCACTGGTTCTCTTCCTGGGCTTGTTGAGAATCTGGAAAAGCCTCTTCCTCTCAGCAGCGGTGCATCTTGAGGAGCAATGCACAACCATAAGGGTCCTCTTGCCCTCCTTTATGTCGCAGCCTGTCTCCCTCCTTCCCTTTCCCTGGGTAAGGTCAAGCAGGTCATCGGTTATCTGGAATGCAGGGCCAACCTTCAGCCCGAATTCCTTTATCCTGTCCACAAACTCCTCATCCCTTCCTACTATTATTGCCCCGCCAACAATGGGCATCATCAGGTAGTATGCGGTCTTGCCCTCAATAGTCTCCATATATTCCCCCTCGGACGGGTTGTTGTTATCCCTCAGATTCATATCCCTTGTCTGGCCCTCAGCTGTCTTCACCCCGGTCTCCACAATGCAGTTTATAAGCCTTATAACGGTCTCATTGTCAACACCAAGCTCCCTGGATTTCAGAACAAGCTCATATACCTTCTCTGACATGAAATCCCCTATATTTATCCCATGAGCAATACCATACTTCTTCCAGACAGTTTCCATGTTCCTCCTTACCATATCCCCGTCCTCTATGTCATCATGGACCAAAAGCCAGTTGTGCATAAGCTCGCATGCTGCTGCAAACGGCAGGACCTTGTTCACATCCCCGTCCAGGGACTCGCATGCCATTATTGCCAGGACCGGCCTGAGCCTCTTCCCCCCTGTATTGAAATGGTACCAGGCAGCATCATTCAGGTTCTTAATACTCTTTCTTGGTATGACCTTCAGAATCTCGTTCTCAATAAGGGTTCCTTTTTCCTTAAGAACCCTTTCAACGTCCTCAAGCATATAAACCCCTTTTAAAAACTGTATTTAAATATCCCTATGGGAGTTGAAGAAGACCTCAAAAGGGAGACAGAGAAGTGGCTTGTCAGGATTGAAAAGGAAATCAGGGGGGTAAACCCCCTGAATAGAAAGGGAGAGGAGTTCCTGGAGAACATCCGGGCCTATATAAAGGACTCCAGATACTTTATGGAAAGGGGAGACCTGGTCAGGAGCTTTGAGGCGGTAATCTGGAGCTGGGCGATATATGATACGGCCAAAAAATTGAAGCTTTTAAATCCCAGACCAAAAAATAGGGAAAGGTGACTGAATGGGTTTTGTAGTAATACTGGGGCTTCTGGACCTGGTATCTGCTGTATTCATATTTCTCTCCCTTGCAAAGTCCCAGGCCCTCCTGGGTTTTGTCCTTATACTCGGGATAATAATGCTGTTAAAGGGATTATGGAGCCTTGCGGTCCAGTCCTATTTCGCAGGGGTAACAGACCTCATATCAGGCATACTGCTCCTGCTCATATCCCAGAATATCTACCTGCCTGACATAATAATATGGATATTCGGAATCCTGCTCTTCATAAAGGCAATGCAGAGCATAGTATTCTACATGATAAGGGGAACATAGGAACCATTCGGCATAGCTTTTTAATTCTCCGGGCCAATAAATACATATGGTAGAGGACAGGCCATTGGGAAGCTGGATAAGCCTCTTGAAGGGAATCCTGGGAGGCTCCCTTATAAGCTCCGGGATATTCTCCCCCAGCTTCGGAACAGGGGCGCAGATAATCGTTTTCATAATAGGACTCCTGATAGTGATTGATTCCGTCATATCAAAGACAGAGGAGATTTATCCCCTTTCAATGTTTCTGGGCTCTGTAGCCGGCTTCTTTATTGCCCTCTTCTGTGCGATAGGCGGGGCGACCCTCCACTACACTGTCCTGATTTTCATACTTGCAGCCCTGGTTTACCTGGGAAAGCTCGTCAGGAAACTAAGAAGGGCATAAAACCCTTATAAGTTTTAGATTCCATTCTATTGTATGGAGTTCCAGAGGAGGCTTCCTGCAAAGGAGAGGAACATTTCTGATATAAAGCCGGAGGACATAAGGGTTGGCGTAACAGGGACAATAATAGGCAAGCAGGGAAACATTATAGTCCTGGATGACGGCTCGGGCAAGGTGAATGTGTCCTTTGAGGAGCCGGTTAAATTCAGGGAAAACCAGCTGGTTAGGGTATTCGGAAGGGTCATGCCCCTTGAGAGCGGAGTGGAGATACAGGGGGAGATAATGCAGGACATGGAGGGCCTTGACCTGGAACTAAAGAAGAAAGTGGAAAATCTGGGGGGATAATAATAAAAACCCAAATACTAAAAATTAGTTAAATAAAAACTGGAGTTTATACCATGTCTTTCAGGATAACGCTATCGGATACTGATTTGCTATTGAACTCAGTCCCTATAATAGCGGAGATAATAGACGAGGGGGTCTTCAAGGTAAACCAGAATGGTCTGAGCCTGTTATCCCCTGACAGGACAATGGTTGCTGTGGTGGATTTCCAGCTCCTTTCCTCAGCCTTTGAGGAATTTAAAGTGGAATCTGATGCAGAACTGGGCCTGAACCTTGCAAACCTTGTTGCTGTCCTGAAGAGGGCAAAGGCAGGGGACAAGCTTACACTCCAGCTCAGGGAGAAGAACAGGCTTGAGATCATTATGGAGGGCAACGGCAAGAGAAAGTTTGAAATACCCCTCCTGGACATAAAGACAGAGAAGCCGCCAGTGGAGCAGTTGAACTTCCCGGGGAAAATTGAACTTGAAACAGGGGTACTGGAGAACGGCATTGCTGATGCTGATGTTGTCTCTGATTCTGTTGTTCTGGAGGCGGGGCCTGGGTTGTTCAAGATGTGGGCAAAGGGAGACGTCTCTTCTGCAGAGCTTGAGCTGAAGAAAGGGGACAACGGCCTCCTTAACATAACCGCGCAGAGCAGCATTAAGGCCCGCTATCCCCTGGAATACCTGAAGAAGATGGTGAAGGCGGCAAAGCTCTCCAAGCAGGCCATAATAGAATTCGGCACAGACTATCCCATGAGGATAGAATTCAAGGCCATAGACAAGGTCATTCTGAAATTTGTACTTGCGCCCAGAATATCAGAGGAATAAATTCTATCGGAACTCCGCTATCCAAAGCCTTATAATTCTTAGTTTTAAACTTTCCTTATGTTGAACCGAAGGTTCAACAGCTATTGTCGTGCCTCGTCTATATGATTGTGGCACGAGACATCTCTGCATCTCGATTGAACAGGCAGAGATGCAGACCTTACTAGGCAATGAAGGAGGCAATATTATGGAGCTTCAGGAAATCCGGGATTATTATTCCAGGCAGGATGTGCAGGAATTCCTCCTGGACATATCCAGGGAGAGGGAGGTTGTAGGGGTTTTCAGGGACGGGGGGTTCTCTTCAAGGCCCGGTGTTCTGATATACCCTGGGGACATCCAGGCCCTTCTGAAGAGTGGTGTGGTAGCCTTTCATGGTTCAATAGAGAGATGGTCCAAACCAATGGCCCTGAAGCAGGACAATTACGAATCCCTCAGGAAGGGCTTCGACCTGATACTGGACCTGGACTGCAAGGTATTTGAGCATGGCAAGATTGCAGCAAAGGTCTTTCTCCTTGGATTGGAAAAGCACGGGATTTCCAGCCATTACCTGAAATTCACAGGAGGAAAGGGCTTCCATATAGGGATTCCCTGGGAGGCCATGCCGGAAAAGATAGACTACAAGCCGAGTGAAAAACTCTTCCCTGGCCTTGCCAGGAATATGGGTCTCTATCTGAGGGAATTCCTCAGAGAGAAGCTTGAAAGAGAGCTACTGAAAAGGCAAAGCCCTGAGGAGCTTGCAGAGCAGGTAGGGAAGCCCCTGGGAGAGATAATGGGCAAGGATGTTCTGGACCCCTACAAGGTAGTGGACATAGACCCTGTCCTGATTTCCCCCCGCCACCTGTTCAGGCTCCCCTATTCCCTGCATGAAAAGAGCTTTCTGGTCTCCCTTCCCCTGAAACTGGGACAACTGGATGAGTTCAGGAAACAGGATGCAGAGCCGGGGAAGGTCAGGGTTATCAATAAATTCCTGGACAGGGCGGGAGAGAATGAAGCAGAGGCCCTGATAGCAGAGACCCTGGACTGGGCCTCCAGGATTAAGACCCAGGAGAGGAAGAGGTTCAGGGAGAGGCCCAGGTTTGGAAAGGCCATACCCCCAAGGTTCTTCCCTCCCTGCATAGAGAAGATAAGGGAGGGCCTCCAGGACGGGAAGAAGAGGTCCGTATTCGTCCTGACCAATTTCCTCTCCACCATGGGCTGGAAATGGGAGGACATAGAGAGAATCCTCCAGGAATGGAACGAGAAGAACGAGCCTCCCCTCAGTGAAAGCTACCTGAAGAACCATGTCCGGTGGCACAGGAACAGAAAGGAATCCATGCAGGAGCCTGGCACAGAGCAGAAGTCCATCCTCCCCCCGAACTGCGCAAAGGAGGGTTACTACCAGGATATTGGGGTCTGCAATCCTGACGGGATATGCGGCCGGGAAAAGAAGACCATAAAGAACCCTGTTAACTACCCCTTCAGGAAGATGAAGGCCCTGAAAGGCAAATTTAAATCCAGGCCCAAAAAGTAATGGAAGGAGTTTGTGTATGAGATATACCGGACCAGGATTCTTATTGAAATATTCTGATAAAAAATGGGAGGAAGTAAAATTTCCACCTGCCCTTTTGGCTTTGAGGTTGCGCAACGTGAATGGGTTCATACCAAATCTAAACCTCTTGAGTACTGATTCACAGGGTCTTTCACCCCAAGAATATATGAGGCAAAGCGAAATAGTACAGCGACAAAAAACAAGGGGATATGAAAGAATATCACAGGGAGAAACAACATGGTCTGGTCTCCCTGCATTTGAGAAGGTATATAGAAGTCCGCACCCGGTAATGCAATGTATGACAAAGAAGAGGCAGATATCCACGCTTAGAGGCCATATGGTGTATGTTTTAACATGTTCAGCAAAGGAAGACGAATATGAATCCCTCTCAAAGGAATTTGATGAAATAATTGATAGTTTCGAATGGCTATAACTGAAAATCAAAATCCAATTATGATTTAAATCTTTGGATTAATTGTTAATTATGCTAACCTATGAAACCATAAGGAAGACCGTGAAAGAGGAAAAGGAGAGCGCAAAACTGGTAAAGCTCCCTGAGGATTTCTTTGCCCAGGTAAGGGAATACCTGGAGAAGAAGGAGGCAATGGGCAGGGAGAAAAACAATCTCTGGGAGCTTCAGTCAGCCAGGAGGGTCCTGGAGGACCTCCTTGAGGCAAGGGAAAGGAAGATAGTAACCCTTGCCCTTTACTCCGTTAGGTCCGGGATGATACCCGAGAACCTGGCCCCGGAGGAGAAGGAATTCTTTGAGGCTGTGAAGGAGAGGATAAAGCAATTCAGGAAAAAAAGAAGAAATGTCCTGGAGGGGGGAAACGGGGAGGGAAAGGGCCTGGTCGTGATAAGGGAGGACCTGCCCGAATTCGTGGGCCTGGACCTCCAAACTTATGGCCCCTACAGCAAGGGGGACATGGTCACGCTGCCAGGGGAAAGCATAAAACTGCTTCTGGGCAAGAAGGCAGCAGAGAGGATAGAAACGGGATAGGCTTATTTCCTAACCCGCAGGATATGCAGGGTATGGTATTCAGGTACAGCCGGCTGGTCAACACCAAGATGTATTACCTTTTCCTGCCTGAACCCAGAGCACTCAAAAACCTGCTTCCATCCCTCAGAGGTATTAAAATTAAAAGGAATATTGACCTTTTTCTTTGGGTTTTCGCTGTAATGTATAATCCTGTTATAGAAATGGTCAAAGAAGATATTGACCTTCCTCTGCCCCTCAGAGCCCAGTGAAAGGTAGTGTTTTATTCTGTCCCTTTTCCTTTTTGGAAGCTCCCTGCCATCCACACCATAAACGGATTCGATAACAACAACACTGCCATTGGGCTTTGTCACCCTCCAAACTTCTTCAAGTGATTTGAAAACAACACTGCTGTGATGGAAAACGGTTAATACGAGTGTATTGTCAAATTCATTGTCATTACAGGGGATTTTTTGCCTATACCCGAATATCCTAAAATCCAGTTTCAGCTTGACTATGTTCGGATGCTTATATATATCTGCAACAACAACCCTTAATCCGTCCCTTGCCAGAAGCTCCCCAACCTCCCCGTCACCGCAGCCAAGGTCAAGGGTTGCTCCATCCAGTATAAAAGGCCTTACCTGCTCGTATATTCGCCTTGCCCTGCTGTCCAGTTTTTTGGGGATTTCCTTTGTAACGCCCTCCTCCCACAGGACATTATGGACAGACCTCTCATATTCCGAGAGCGAGGAATAATTCCGGGCCAGTTTCAGACATTCGTTAATAATCCTGCTGCAATTTCCCGGTGAAATGCCCAGATGCCTCAGAACAGAGAATAACATCTCATGTATAGCCAGCTCTATTTTCCTGTCCCTGACTATTTCCCTGATTTCATAGATTTCCTTTCCGAATGCGTTTTTCATATAAATACTTAAAACCCTCCTTTATTTATTAATTCAAATAAAATAATCCAGGTGATAGCATGAAATTCCCAAAAACCATTAAAACATACTGTGCAACCTGCAAAAAACACCAGGAGCATACCGTGAAGCTGGCAAGCAAGAAAGGCAGGAGCAAGGCCCATCCCATGAGCCAATCTGTTAAACGCTTTCAGAGGAAGATGAAAGGCTATAGAGGTTTCCCCAGGCCCAAGCCCAAAGGAGAGGGAAAGCCCACCAAAAAGGTGGATTTAAGGCTCCAGTGCAGGGAGTGCAAGAAGACCCATACCAAAAGGGGCTTCAGGATAAAGAAATTCGAGCTGGTGTGATATGGTTTCAAAGTTCCTTAGGGTGAAGTGCAAGAAGTGCAAGAATGAGCAGGTTATCTTTGAGAAGCCCGCCATGGTCGTGAAGTGCCTCAAATGCGGCGAGGTTTTGGCAGAGCCCAGGGGCGGGAAGGGAAGGATAAAGACCAAGATAACCGAGGTGATTAAGTGAAAAAGACAGGAATGCCCAGGAGAGGAGAACTCGTTATATGCAGGATTACCAAGATTAACCCCAACTCTGCCTTTGCCAGGCTTACCGAGTATGACAGGACAGGCATGATACATGTTTCCGAGGTAGCGAAGAGATGGGTAAAGGACATCAGGGAGTTCATAAGAGAGGACCAGTATGTTGTATGCAAGGTAATAGGCATTGACGAGAGGGGGATTTCCCTCTCCATAAAGAGGGTCTGGAGGGAGGAGGCCAGGAGCAAGCTGAATGAGTTCAAGAAGGACAGGAAGGCAGAGAAGATGCTTGAGATGATTGGAAAGGCCATGGGAAAGCCCCTGGATGAAGCCTGGGAGCGGATTGGCAACAAGCTGGAGGATGAGTTCGGCTCTTTAATTAAGGCCTATGACATTGCTCTGAAAAAACCCGAGCTTTTCAAGGCCAAAGGCATTAAAGGCCCCTGGGCGGAAAAGGTCATTGAGGTCATAAAGAAAAGGAAGACAGAGAAGGTCTATGAACTGAAGGCGAAGATGAAGCTTGTATGCTACAGGCCCGACGGGATTGAGGTGATAAAAAAGGCCCTCAAAAAGGCAGGAGATTTGGAAGTCAAATACATATCCGCCCCGAATTATGTCCTTATGGGGCAGGGAAAGGACCCCAAAAGGCTGGAAGCCCTTGTGAAGGGGACAGCAGAGGAGATAACAAAGGACATACAGAAGAGCCAGGGCGAGGCAAGCTTTGAGCTCGTGAAGTAGCGCAAAAACTGCAAAACTGCTATCCTATTTATAAATAAAAACCCAATTTCTTGCCATGGTGCTGGATAAATTCGGTTCAGGACTGAAGAACACGTTCAGGAGAGTGGCAGGCCTGAGTATAGTGGATAAAAAGGCAGTGGAGGCAATAGTCCAGGACCTGCAGAGGACCCTGATACAATCAGACGTGGACATAGGGATGGTCTCGGAGCTCTCCGGGAATATAAAGGACAAGGTCCTGAAGGCAAAGCCTCCCAAGGGAATGAGCCTCAAGGAGTATTTCATCAAGACCCTGTATGATGAGATGGTGAATTTCCTGGGCAGGGAGCCGGGGGAAATCCCCCTGAAGAAGCAGAGAATCCTGATGGTGGGCCTCTTCGGCTCAGGAAAAACGACAAGCTGCGGAAAAATAGCCAAATGGTTCAAGACCCGGGGTCTGAAGCCAGGGCTTGTGGCCTGCGACACCCACAGGGCTGCCGCCCAGACACAGCTCAAACAATTAGGGAAAAACCTGGAGGTCCCTGTTTATTCTGAGGGCAAAAAACCAAAGGACATTGCAAAGAACGCCCTGAAAAAGAGCAGGGAAGATGTTTTGATTTTTGACTCTGCTGGAAGGGATGCCCTGGATAAAGACCTCGCTAAGGAACTGAAGAACCTGGGGAAAATTATAAAGCCCCAGGAGGTCTTCCTGGTGATGCCGGCAGATTTGGGCCAGGCTGCCAGGAAGCAGAGCCTGGAGTTCAATAAGCTGGTGGGGATAACAGGCATTATAGTGACAAAGCTTGACGGCACAGCAAAGGGCGGAGGAGCTCTGGCAGCCACAAGGGTATCAAAAGCCAAGGTCAAATTTATAGGCACAGGGGAGAAGCCTGATGATTTTGAGGTCTATGACCCCAAGAGGTTTGTCTCCAGGCTTATAGGATACGGGGACATACAGGGGCTCCTGGAGAAGGCGAAATCCGCAGGGATAGAGGTCTCGGAGGAAAAGGCCAAGGACTTGCTCAGGGGGGACTTCACAATGGAGGACTTCCAGGAGCAGCTCAAGCAGATGCAGAAGATGGGCCCCCTGAAAAAGGTAATGGACATGATACCCGGGGCCTCAGGGCTAAAGCTTCCAAAGGGCTTCCTGGATGTGCAGGAGGACAAGATGAAGAAATGGAAGCACATCATAAACAGTTTGACAAAACAGGAGAGAAGGGAGCCTGAAACCATAAATGCCAGCAGAGTTAAACGCATCTCCAAGGGCGCTGGCGTGAAGGAATCAGAGGTCAGGGAATTGCTGAAATACTACAAGCAGGCCAAAAAGGTAATGAAGCTCGTAAAGGGCGGAAAGGGCCTGAAGAGAGGGCCCCTGGCCCAGCTTGCAAAGCAGTTCGGGATGGGCGCAGGCTAAATCATTTCCAGGGCTTCTTGATATATAAATAAGAAAATAAAATATAATAGTAGCCGGGGTTTATGGGGTCTTATGGCCAGGAAAATCGCTTTGGGTTTGGTATCACTTTTCTTTTT
>JAUXAV010000245.1 GCA_030619735.1 Candidatus Aenigmatarchaeota archaeon
TGAACCTGATCTTTGAGAAAGACAACATTGTCAAGTGCATCAGGTTTATCCATCGCCTTCCCGGCCAACAAAAATAGGGGGTCAAGATACTAGTGGAACAGGTGAAATAGGGAGGAGGTGAGGAAGGATGAGAAGAATAGCTTTGGTAATAGCTTTGGTGGTTTCGGTGGTTGTATTTGCAACTATGGCCTTCGCTTTCAAAAATGAGCCTCTGGGCTTCAAGGGCCTGGAATGGGGAAAGAAACCTACGCCGGATATGATTAAGATAGTTGAAGATTATGCTCGGCGAGGCTACATCAGAACCAGCGACAAGCTGGCTCTAGGTGGTGCTCTACTGGATCGCATAACGTATATGTTCTTCCTTCAGGGCTTCCGTGAAGAGTTCTTCGCTGTTCGGCTCGAGTTTACCGAAGAGAGAGCCTACAACATCTTAGTAAATATATGCAAAGAAAAATTCGGGGATCCCGACAAAGAGATATTGAAAGAACTTGTCTGGAATGGCGAGAGAACTAGTATTGTTCTCGATTATAGTGGTATAACTCAAGAAGGCGTTATGATTATGGCTCACAATACTCTGACTGAAAGGTATAAAGCGGAAAAAGCTCGGCAGCAAGCCAAAGAAGCCGAAAAGGATTGGTAGAAATCACCAATTTTGGAAAGCACTGGCCTGGCTTGCGTTATGGGAATGTCACTCAAGACAGGCAGGCCAGGCCGAAAGGAGGTAAAGATGAAGCTGATAGACAGGATCATATTTTCAGCGATAGCTGTGTTTCTGGGTATCTTGGCTGTGAGGAGCTTGCAGGTAGTCCCAGTGGAAGCAACCAGGGAAGAGATAATAAAAGTTGAGATTGTGGGAATTAGATCTTTTCTTGAGTTGCCGGTTTCCCTCAAAACAATCGGGGACAGAAATATCTCCTGGAGGGGCTGGCAAGAGAGGGGCTTGACAGATTGAGCGAAACAATGATGCCGGGAAGGTTGAACCTGATTTTTGAGAAAGACAACATTGTCAAGTGCAAGCATCAGGTTTATCCATCGCCTTCCCGGCCAATGAGATTCTGACCGGCGACTGCCTGAAAGGGTCCTCAAACAGGCAATTAGGGAGCCAAGGGGGAGGTGATTCCAGCCTGGGGTACAACCTTAGTCGCCGACCTGAGAGGAGATGAGGAAGCATGACCAAAAAGGTGGGTTTTTGCCTGACCGTTGTGGGAGTCGTTTTCCTGCTTTTTGTTGCCATTGGACTGATCATTGCTTTGCAGTCGGATCAGGGCAAGAAATCTTCATCCAGAACATCGGCAGCCATAATTGACCTAGAGGCAAGTGCAAAGTTTGATGGAATCCAGTTTGTCATCCAAAATCAAGACAGCTTTGACTGGACCAATGTTAAGCTGGAGGTCAACCGTAGCTTTTTTGCCGGTGGCTATGTGCTGAAAGTCGGACGCATGGAGGCGGGCGACATCTACACCCCCAAGGCTTCGCAATTCATCAAGAGAGATGGAACAAGATTGAATCCCTTCACAACCAAGCCTCAGAAATTCTCGATCTGGTGCGATGTGCCGAGAGGGAAGGGATTTTGGCAAGTGAGAGGAAGAGAGAAAATAGCCCTAGAGGGGGAAAT
>JAUXAV010000228.1 GCA_030619735.1 Candidatus Aenigmatarchaeota archaeon
GCAGAAGGTGGGTTACATACCTTACATGGTGTATAGCCTTGCTCTATCGCTTCTGCCAAAGAAATCGCGATACAGCTCTCGCGTAGATACTGGCAGCCTAAAACGTGATATTTTTCCCCTGTCTTCGTGATATAAACTGTGGTCTCACAATCCGCCTGGTAGGCCACTAAAGATATTAAACATACACTTAAGATACTTACAATCAAAATAGACCTTAGCAGTTTTTTCATCATTCCTCACCTCCTTCCTGATGACCTTTCTTTTTTCAGTCTAGAAAAGTCACATCCCTAATATTGATTACTAATTTACCTAAGACCTTCTGAATGCTCTTAATTTTACCTTGAAATTTCACCTGCTTATCTTTAGTCAAAGTAGATACAAAATCTTTCATATCAGAGCTTACAGTTAGAGAAACATCATAGACACTAAGAAATGCTTCGGGAGGATCCATATCGATTTGAATTTCAAATCCTCCAAACCATTTCTCTTTTGCATCCTCTAAATATCCTGACCAGGTGACTTTTTTATCTTTAAGCTCTTCTCTTAATTCGCAGAATTGTACATCTGTAAGTTCATCAAAAATAGACCTGAATTTCTCGAAAGTTATGTCTCCTCGTTCAAGCGCTTTCCATAACATGAAGTTTAATGCTGATCTTGCCGTCATCAACGCCACCTTAGCCTCAAGATATTGGCCAACTTGATAAGCATTGTTGCTTTTCCACAGATGTTCCAAAAAGGGGTCTTTAGAAAAAGCTGGTTGTGCAAATATAAGAACCATAACTAGCGAAAATATAGTTAGTTTCAAATTTCTGACCTCCTCTCTTGCTCGAGAGAGATCCTCGTCTCTTTTTCCCTCTCGGCCCATTCCCTTATCTTCTCCTCGCTAATGCTCCACTCATCGCCCCAGCAGGCGACAAACTCCCACTTGAATAGTTGGTATAGCTGGTTAGCCTGCTTCATTCCAAGGCAGTCGGTCAAAATAGAAAGTGCCGTATCCGCTGGTCCCGAGCCTCCATAACCCCATTGGAACCCATCAGGGGAATGTCTCTCGATATGCTCGAGTAAGTATTCGTCTGCATTATCTTGGACCATAATGGTTTCGTCGCCTATGCCTTCACGGTTTCGTGTACCTTTATATATCTTCACCTTTCCTCACCTCCTCTAGTTAAATTCGCCATACTAAAAACCCTTGCCTCTTGGCACATCGCACCAGATCGAGAATTTCTGAGGCTTCACCTTCCAAGGATTCAATCTTGTCCTATCCCCCTTGGCAAACTGCAACGCTCCCACTCTATACGTCTAGTCAGTAGCCAACCGTTGACTATGAGATAGTTTGTCCTCCAGTTTGTTTTGCTTTCCTGCTGAAGTTAGCACAAAAAAGAACACATCTTCCTACTTGGTGAATTCTTTCCTTCGCCTCACAATCCCTCCCACAAAGAGGACAGAGGCAGACATCTACATGCTCGCCTTTGAGTCTGAGCTTGGGGGCTTTAGTATCTTTTGTATAAGGTGAGAGACGCTGCCTTGGTTTACCTGCCGAGTAAGGAATATTATATTTTTTGAGGTAGTATCTGATAGTGGCATGGTCAAGATCGAGTTCCCGGGCAATGTTTGTTAATCTCTGTCCTGCTACAATCCTCTTGGTCAGGAAAGACTCAAGCGACTCGCCCAATCTGGCCTCAATAAGCCTTCGCTTAGGACCTCCCATCTAATTCCTCCATCTTTCTTCGTTTCTTTTTAGTAATCCTTTTGTTTCTCCTCCATCTCTTATCT
>JAUXAV010000051.1 GCA_030619735.1 Candidatus Aenigmatarchaeota archaeon
AGTCAAGCTCCTTCTCCTCATCCTCCTCCATCTCCCAAGCCGTCTGGTCTCCAGGGCTGTTGACGCCGTAATCTTCCCCTGTTGGGATCAGCACACCGAACATCGTGCCTGCAATGTACGCCAGGTCGGTTGTGTAGAGGCCACCAATAATGTAATAGGTGTCCTCTTCGGGGACGTTGAACTCGACTTTGCACTCAAGCACCCCTCCAGCTTCGTAGGATACTAGTGTTCCCAGGTCCCATTCTATTGTCATTCTAAACCTCCCATTATATTCATCATCATGCTCATCATCATTACCATAATGAGCGCTGGTATCAACTCCAAGACAGTAAAGACGTCACCGATTTCAGGCATGCCACTCATCATTACAGCACCTTCAATCTTTTCTCCTGCCTCTTTGCCGAGATCATAGTTCTTTACCTCTACCTGCAGCCAGTATATGCCGTTATTCTTCCCAGACATAGGAATAGGTATCTCAATGAACCCACTCCAGGTCTCTGGAGTAATGCTCCTATCTAGGTCTATCTCCTTAAAGGCCTCAATGTCACGGCCCAAGCCAATACCCAATGCTCCCCACAGAGTTTCTGTAGTTGCCTGTGACACCGTATACTTGAAGCTACACGTAACCCTCAGAGTGTCTCCCGGTCTGAGCGCAACCTGAGCGCCAGCAACCAACTCAGCCAGTGATGTCTGTACTAACATACCTTTACCTCACTACGCCTTGACATAATCATCGATCGAAAAGTTCGTTATTTCTGGTGTTACTGCCACTACACTCAAGGCATCCCTGAGTCTAATACCAGTTTCTGGAACATCTGGGGTTCCATGCCATACCTTACACTCAATGTATGTCCAGTCGTCCTCAACGTTAGTAGGTATAGTCAGGGCTTCAGACCAGGTGAACTCAGTTGGTGCGCCAGTCACAGGTAAGTTTCGGCTATGCCTCCTCACTACCTTAGGCCAATACTGCAGTGCTACCTTGGACCCTATGGAGAAGTATTCCTCTACTCCAACTGATGCTGGACCAGTATAGGTATAGGATATAGTTATCTTCAGCTTGTCCCCGGCCGCGATTGTTACCACCTTCGGTGCTGATACCTCAGTGATCTTTAAGGGGTACAGGAGACCCGCGGAATAGATGTACCATTGCCCAATTGTGGCATCATAGTAATACCATTGACCCTCAAATTGATAATAGCCTGTCGCATACACCCCTATGCTCCCTAACGATAACTGTAATGTTTTTGTT
This sequence comes from Candidatus Aenigmatarchaeota archaeon, assembly GCA_030619735.1. Lineage (GTDB taxonomy): Archaea > Aenigmatarchaeota > Aenigmatarchaeia > QMZP01 > JAUXAV01 > JAUXAV01. The sequence goes on from JAUXAV010000051.1 coordinate 1,250, forward strand.
GTCATCTCACACCTTCCTATAATCTACTAACGCGAACTTGTGAATAAAAGGCTCCGCCGGTACTACCATGCACACCTCTCCAATATACCACTCCATGATGTCTATAGGATTAGCTTCACTCCCCATGAGCAGCTTAATCCAGGTTGTGTACTTTCCCAGCTTGTTCAGGTCAAACTGCCCACTACTGATGAATTCATGGTCCGTGGGATATGGTCCTATGGTACCACCCCAATCTTCATATTCCTCAGCTATGTAGCCTTCTGGATCAGCGACAAACCAGTAAATTCCCATACCTTGGGGAGTGTTCATGTCGTTTCGGCCCCAGACGTGCATCTTCGCTCTCACGCCCTTAGGGACACCAGCAACCGGTATAGTCTTGGTGATCCCGGCGTATTCTAGCTCCTTCCTGACTATTGAGCCCTCATATTCCATTAGTCTCTCCAATTACTCCGGATGATAATGGTATCTTAAACTAATCTCACAGGTTGCCAGCGCTTCCTGGCATCTCATCCTGTAATAAACCTTCCCACCAGCTGGTATACTTGCTGCCCTTATCCTTATAAACTGGATAGCCGGCAATTTCTTCACCGTCTCTCCAGTCAGAAAACGGTGCGTTGAAACATGGATCTTATCATCACCCCAGGCTATCTGCATCTCATACCGTTTATCTTTATTGGACAGGTCCTCAATAAGAATACCGGTTATATGTGTCTCCCTTGTCATTTTAGAAGAGAAGGTGATAGGTGTTACTGGAGTGTCATCTTCTACTTCATCCCAATCACTCCAGGTATTATCCGGAGTCCCTGCTCTAAATTCAACTGCCCTGGCGGTGCTATCCGGGAAGATCTCGGAGTCATGCTCCATCTCTAATCGGAGCCTAGCCACCTCAGCCTCTAGGCTAAGGACCCCCAAGACATGCTGGTACCACTGCTCCCTAGTTATCCGTCCTATTGTCATGCCTCTCATACCAAGAAGGGCTGAGCCACACACTTGCACGACTCAGCCCTCATAGAGCTACCAGTTACCCAGCAACCTTAAGGCACAACCTGCCTATCGACGTATCAAATCACATCTTCTATTGTCCACACTACCCATATCACTCATACCTCGCATAGGCAAGTTAGTTCCTGTTCGGGCTGCCATGCAAGGTTATTCTGTCGGTTCCGGTTCAGGCTCTGGCTCCGCTTGCTCGGCTTCCACCAACCGTGCAATTAACTCACTCTTACTACCAGTGTAGGACAGCCTCTTAGCCTCGCACATATAGACAAGCTGGAACTGAGTCTCCTTCTCAAGCTCTTCCTCGTACTCTGTCTTTGCCATTTCAGCTCCTTATGGGTCCAACTGCAGCATAAAGTGGAGACTGTCCGCAATAGCACCATCTCTCCATGTTCTTGGGATTATGAAGCCAGCATATTGGGAACCACTAGTTGGGAGTAGATCAGTACCGCATCCGGTACTACCATCATCCTGGAAGTACACGGACTTCTCATTCACAACCGCACCAATACCACCACCGTGAGAAGCAACACAGAGGCATGGCCCCCATGTCTGACCCCAGTAATAGTTATTGATAAGTACTGGCATCAGGGGCACCGCAACCACCGATTGGTCACCTGCTCCACTCATCACAGTTGTGCCGTTGTATTGGTTCTCATGAACCTCGCAGAAGGTTTCTGCTGGGACATCGGCAAGCAACGGCTCTCCGAGGTAGAGAACACAATCAGTGCCATCGTCTTCATCGTTGCCAATGATCGCCAAAACATGCTGGATTGGAGCTGTGTGAATAGTGATGGAACCGCCCCTGAATCGGTCCGCAAGCCACTCGGTCTCAGAAACATCCATGTGAATAGTGATGGTCCGGGCACCCGCAACGGCCGCTACAGCCGTAGGCTGAAAATGCAGGGGGTCGCCATTTGCCACTCCATACTTAGGGTCTGGGTGGGCTGCGTCTGCCTTACAATAGTGGAATACCCTACCGTCTGGTGCGGGAAGTGCCAACCGAGAACCTATCTCGTAACGAGGAGCAGTAACCTGCTCACGAACGGCTTGCGGTGGTGCACCAGGCAAGAGCGTACCAAGCATGTTGTCAAATACTTGTGCGAATTCTTCTCGCGTGTAACGTCTCATGTTAGTTTCCTCCTTGTTCTTATTTCCGTTTCCCTAGTTTCTCTAGGGCTATCCAGGAACTGCCCAACCTCTGCTAGGCAGCTCCCAGGTATCCATCGTAACAAGGGTTATGACCCTTATGCTACTAGTATCTTACCCATGTACCCAAACACGCTGAACGTGGCGCCGACAGCAGGTGTGCCAGCAAGGGTCCGAGTGCTGAAGATTGCAGTGAGTACTGTTCCAGCCGGTAACCTCAGCATAACTGGCTTATTGGTTACAGCCCATGCGGCCCCAATGAAGTGGAAATCATCCGTCACAAGTAGCGGGGTGTTTAAGCCAGAAAGCTGCTCAACACCGTGGAATGGCTGACCGTGGCCAAGTGCGCCAACCCGGTCGGTCCACAGTGAGCAATACCAATTGAAGCCGATCTGGCTTCCGACGCCGTTAGCAGGACATGCAGCCTGAATGGCATTGACGTACCAGAGTTCTCCAGCTGGGACTGTGAGCGTGCCCGTGTGAGCTGTGGCAATAGGATCCAAGGCTGGTACCGCGATGTTCACCACATCATAATTGGGTTCCCGGCCGTCCAGGATACCTAAGATATGCTGTTGCTCAGCCTGCACCAGCGGCTGGTTTACTGCCTTATCCAGGTCCCAGAAAGCAGCAGCGCCCTTGTACACACCGATTGGTAATCGGCCAAGAGCGTTAATGGCAACCCCACCTGTAACTGTGGCTGGGGTCAAATTGGTAAGAGTGGTCAAGGGTCGAACAGTCTTATCGACTTTCCTTTGTCTACCCATGCTCATAGAATACCTTCCTTTTTATGAGATTTCTTTTGCAGGAGTAGCCACCCTTAGCTACTAATCCCTGCCATGGCGCCGGTCATCATTTTCATCATCATAACCACGATCATCATCGTGATCATCAGGTTCATAATGGAGTTGATGTCCAGCTGGGCTCCGGCTGTTATCGCACCGGTTGTCATAGTAAAGTCCTCCTCAATTTAGTTCTCCAGCTACGTTAACTGACGCCTGCCATAGCACCAGTCATCATCTTCATCATCATGACGACAATCATCATGGTAATCATCAAATTCATGAGAGAACAGATGTCCAGCCCCTCGGCTACGCCAACAGCAGCTGGGACTGTTCCCGCCTGCATCGCCAATGAAGGTGCCTGCTGGGGGAACGGGACCGACGTGGTTTGTGTTGGTCTCATGGTCATAATGTTCCTCCCTTTTTTGGTGCTTAACTGCCGCTGTTAAGCTACCAGCTTAATGGCACCTAGGCACCGAAGGCGTTCTTGAGGTTTCGCTCCCACTTATCGGCGGTGGCGGGACCGATCTTCGCCTTATAATTGGCGACCGGAATCGAGCCGGACACATCCTTGCCGAAGAATTCGCCCATCGCGGCGGTGTAATTGGTCGGCATGACCCGGAGTTTGTTGACCAGTTTTCTCTTGGATTCAGCTATACCCATGGTTTACCTCCCTAAGAGTGTATTTTTGTGGAGCCGTGGGTAGCTTGCGGCAACTTACTACCCGAACTCCATAATAACAGTATATCACAGTAGGGAGATTTTGTAAACAAGCTTTTATGGGGGCTTTTATGGGATAGGGCAAAAACACACAGCAATACTGCCACTACTCCACAAAAGTCTTTTCTGGAGAATAGTTCTTTGAGGTGCCTAGTGATGTGCTGCTCGGCAGTTTCTGCTTCTGTTAGCAGAGCGCACATAAGAAAGGAGGCTCACCCCTTGGCGGAATGAACCTCCGTAAAACACACAGTTTGCGGGAATACTACCCTTTGTTGTCTTCCTTCACTTCTTTATCCCAGTCATACGATAAGCACTTTGGGCAGCGTTGAGGGTTTGGTACTCTTGGTACCCACTCGTGCCCACACTTCTTACAGGTTTTTGTGGGTAGTGACTGTTGGGGTTCCATGGTCATTCATTCCCCCTTTGCTGTCCTGTCAGCCTTTTTCATTGCTTGGCCTCTACCATAACCTCCTTGGCAATCTCATAACTACGCTTTGCCAGCTCCGAAATCTTGCACTCACTGAACCCCCGCACAGCACTGATAAGCCGGTCATTCAATGCACCCACCCATTTCCTGGGAAGCACATCAGCACCGAGCATCATCCCACAAACTGACCCAGCCGTGGCACCATTGCAGTCAGTATCCCATCCACCACGCACAGAAACAACAATACTGGTCTCGTAATTACCCTGACCGACCATCAGCCCCATCACTACCAACGCAGCATTGTTGATGGTATGAACTCTGTGATAGTGCCCATACTTTCCATTGATTTTGGTCCATACCTCCTCCCAGTCGCTGATTTCCTTGCTCCATTCAACTGTGTCTCGGACAGCCTCGCTAAGGCGGCAGTTCCCGGGAATCTCGGAGAGACCGATCTTGATGACCTCTTCCACACTACTGGTCACAAACGCGGCTGCCAGCATCGCGGCAACAAACATTTCACCGTAGATACCGTTCTTAACGTGGGAAACTGTCGCATCGCGGAAAGCTAACTCGGCGGCTTTCTCCGGCCAGCCGGGAGCTGCGTAGCCCCAAATATCAGCGCGGATCTGACCACCAACAAACTCACGGTAAGGATTACAGTGCCTAGCAGATTCAGGAGGCCACAAATTGTTCACCAGATTGCGGTATGCCACCCTCGATGCTACATAAACAAGGTGGTATGGCATTCGGTTGAGCCAGGTCTCAGCCACATTGCGCGAAGTAAAGCCCAGCCTGCAGCTCTCCAGGACGAGCAACCCTAGAACCGTATAATCCATGTCATCGTCACGTGCCATGTAATGAATTCTACCGCGAGTGCAATCAGGATCACGCAGTTTCAGTCCTTCAGGATGCCCATCCACCAGAGGGATGTAATCATTCAGCGGCAGTGCCTTTGCAAACTGAAGATAGCTATCAATCTGGTCCTTGTGCCAGCCCTCCACAGGCTTTCCCAGGGCACAGCCGGCAGCTCGTCCTAGCCATGCCCCGTGGATGCGATCAAGCATCTGGGCATCCGTGAGATTCAATTCCATGCGGCGCGGTCCGTCGGGGCGCTCGGCACGGATCTCATCCAACATGGATGGTTCTACATAGGGAAATGACTCTGCGGGTTGCAAGTTTTCAAGTTCGCACAGGACAGCGTACAGTTCTACCCCTCGTAATCCGTCGCTCCTTCTAAAGGCACGCTCAACACACTCCTCAATCGCTTCCACATTGCAGCCTTCTTCGCGCCGTTGTACAATCTCGTCGCGGGTAAGGTCAATCAATTCCTTGGATTTTTCCATTATCTGTCATCCTCCTTCCTAAAAGTAAAGGACTAAAAAGCTAGATAAGGGAGACAGGCGGACTGATTTGTTATGAGCCTATCTATATGTATCGATCAGGCTTCGTATTCGAAGCCGTTTCCTTACCTCTGTTAACGATAACGGTTCATCAGTCAATATGGTAACCATGACGGGTTTTGCTGGCAGCAGATGCAGAAAATTGTCCGAGAAACGGGTGTCAACACCGGCAAGCTCTAACCAGGTCCAGAGAGCAGGTGCTTTCACGGTCAGGGTTACAACAGCACTACCCTTCTTTTCGCTGACTTCAGCCCTGATACCCGGCTCACATAACTCGAGATGCTTGGGACGGGCAAAGGAGACGAAGTTGGTAGAAACACTTTTACCATTTACCGAGAGTTCGAGCCAGAGCATAAGGTCGCGGACTCCATATTCCTTGAGGTATCCTGCTAGCTCTAGAACATATATGCGGCGACTCCCACTAGGTACTATCTCAATCTGTTTTCCACCCTGGAAAATAGTTTTACCTTCAACGCTGGTCAGCTTCCATGCCAGCTCACCTCTGCAGGCTGCCAAAAGGTCGCTGGTGATAAAGATGTCAACGCTGCCTTTTTCCGTATCTTCGACACCGGAGACCAGCAGTGGGGAAAAGAAGCGCTTCGCCATATAGTGAAGTGCCTTCCAGCGATGATGGTAGTCTATGGAAGACCAGCTGGTTACGGGCCAGCAGTCATTTAGCTGCCAGTATAGCGCGCCCATTGTCCGTGGCATGTTCCGACGCCAGTGCTCTATCGCATATTTTATCGCCATTCCTTGGAGAAT
>JAUXAV010000093.1 GCA_030619735.1 Candidatus Aenigmatarchaeota archaeon
AACACAAGTGCTCCCGGAAGACTAACTACACTGTTAGCTTCAACCGGGAACCAAGTTAGATCATCAACCTTGATGGGGTATTCCGTTATAGTTTCACCAGCACTTGTCACTGTGAGTGCTAGCATATATTCTCTATCTTCATCAGTGGGATTAGCCACATACGCAATACATGGGAGCTCCGTCCCGGGAACATACATTACTGACGGCATTAAATCCCAAAATACATCTCCATACACACCACCACCTAAGACCTGTGGTGAAGCCTTCAATTGAGCCAAAGCCAGCTTGTTCAGCATCCACCTTTCTCCTATCCTTCTATCCTCCCAGCACTTTTGTTACCAGGTACCCTACCACACCAGCAAACACAGTTCCCGCAGCGAACCATAGTGGCTTCACTATCCTACTGCCTAAATGGTTCATGACCATCCCGACACAAGCCAGGAATAGAGTGTTGGTCTCGATTTCCCTCCAGCTCTTTTTACCCGAGGCAAGGTCATCTGCTGCCTCTCTGCACATCCGCATTAGGAAGTCGTCGTTGCTGTGACCCATCGCCCCTCCTGCTTTAAGATATTGTTCCCATAGCACCAACCATCATCTTCATCATCATGACTACTATCATCATAGTAATCATGAGATTCATCATGGAATCGATGTCTATACCTGGAGTTGGTACCACTGCTGCCCCAGACAGTGAGGTTGTTATGGAGCTGACCACTGTGTCTGTAGCCCGGACTGGTTCATCACCCAGCTGTTTCACCAAGAAGAGACCCAATATGGCATTGGTCTGGCCTAAAGTGAACTTGCAGTCAAGCTCCTTCTCCTCGTCCTCCTCCATTTCCCAGGTTGTTTGGTCTCCGGGGCTATTGACGCCGTAATCTTCTCCTATTGGAACCAATACACCGAACATTGTGCCTTCAATGTATGCCAGTGCTGTGGTGTAGAGGGCACCAACAAGGTAGTAGGTGGCGTCTTCTGGGACATCAAACTCGACCGTGGCTGCAAGCTCTGCCCCTGCCTCGTAGGACACTAGTGATCCCAGGTCCCATGATAGTGTCATTTCGTCACACCTCCTATAAGATTCATCATCATGCTCATCATCATTACCATAATGAGCGCCGGTATCAGTTCCAGAACAGTAAAGATGTCGCCGATTTCAGGCATGCCACTCATCATTATAGCATTCTCAATCTTCTCCCCAGCATCCCTACCAAGGTCATAACCCTTTACTTCTACCTGCAGCCAGTACGCGCCGTTATTCTTTCCAGACATAGGGATAGGTATGTCGATGTACCCACTCCAGGTCTCTGGAGTAATGCTCCTATCTAGGTCTATCTCCTTAAAGGCCTCAATATCACGGCCCAAGCCAATGCCCAATGCTCCCCACAGAGTTTCTGTAGTTGCCTGTGACACTGTGTAGTCGAAGCTGCAGGTAACTTCCAGCGTGTCCCCTGGGCCAAGTGCAACCTGGGTGCCTGCAACCAGATCAGCTAATGATACTTGTACCAACATATCTTTTCCTCACTACGCCTTGACATAGTCATCAATTGAAAAGTTCGTTATATCTGGTGTTACTGCCACTATGCTCAAAGCACCTTTAAGCCGAATACCTGTTTCCGGAACGTCAGGGCTACCATGCCATACCTTACACTCGATGTAAGTCCAGTCATCCTCAATGTTGGTAGGTATAGTTAAGGTTTCAGACCAGCTGAACTCGGTTGGTGCAGCGGTTACAGGAAGATTTCTGCTGTGTCTCCTTACCACATGTGGAGCATACTGGAGTACTGGTTTTGACCCAATGGAGAAGTATTCCTCTACTCCAACTGATGCTGGACCAGTATAGGTGTAGGATATAGTTATCTTCAGCTTGTCCCCGGCCGCGATTGTTACCACCTTTGGGGCATACACTTCCGTAATCTTCAATGGGTACAAGAGACCCGCGGAATAGATATACCACTGCCCAATTGCAGCATCATAGTAATACCATTGACCATCAACCTGGTAGTAGCCTGTCGCATACACCCCTATGCTCCCTAACGATACCTGTAATGTTTTTGTTGTCATCTCACACCTTCCTATAATCTACTAATGCGAACTTGTGAATAAATGGCTCCGCTGGTACCACCATGCATACTTCTCCAATATACCACTCCATGATGTCTATAGGATTAGCTTCACTCCCCATGAGCAGCTTAATCCAGGTTGTGTACTTTCCCAGCTTGTTCAGGTCAAACTGCCCACTGCTGATAAATTCATGGTCTGTGGGATATGGCCCTATGGTACCTCCCCAGTCTTCATATTCTTCGGCTATTTCACCATCCGGGTCGGCAACAAACCACCAAATTCCCATGCCCTGGGACGTGCTCATGTCATTTCGGCCCCAAACGTGCATCTTTGCTCTTACACCCTTAGGGACACCAGCAACCGGAATAGTTTTGGTGATCCCAGCGTATTCTAGTTCCTTCCTGACTATTGAACCCTCATATTCCATTAGCTCCTCCTATAACAACGAGGGCAAACCACACTCTCGCATGACTTGCCCTCACAGAGCTACCAGTTACCCAGCAACCTTAAGGCACAACCTGCCTATCGATGTATCAGATCACATCTTCAATTGGCCACACTACCCATACCATTCATACCTCGCATAGGCAGGTTAGTTCCTGTTCGGGCTGCCATGCAAGGTCTATTCAGTTCCAGGTTCAGGTTCTGGCTCAGGCTCTGGTTCCGGTTCTGGGTCTGGCCCCGGGTTAGGCTCTTCCTCACCCAGCAACCTAGCAATTAAAGCCTCTTTGTCGCCGGTTGAGTCCAAGCCTTGTTCAATGCACAAGATTACCAGTTCGGTTATGGTCTTCTGCTCAAGCTCTGTTTTCTTAGTCATCTTATGCTCCTTATGGTGCTATCTGCAGGAAGACGACGTGGTTCATCAGTGTGGTATCAATGCCGCCAGTAGGACCAGGGTGCTCTGCAACAGCTTCACCCGCTGGTCCCGTGCCAGTGTAGAGGAAGCCAATTCGCTGATAACCTAGGCGGGTGGCATCAGTAAGGGCCAGGTTAATCTGAGCAGCACCATCACCCATCATGTACACATCCCTTTCTCCACCTAATCCACCTTCATAGGTACCAGATGCCCAAGTATTACAGAGACCCCAAGTCTGTACCCAGACAAAATCCCCAGCTGTTGGCTCGTTCCCACCCTCGTCTAGAGGACTATTGAGGATGCCTACACAGGGGTCAAAAGCCCCACCAGCAGAACGAGATATCCCTGCAGCAAACACCTCATTATAAGGACCGGGCGTTAGCTGGGCGGTCGCAGCTGCGGTGTACGTTCCAGGCAGCGGACCATCCAGTGTTATGACAGTCGCAGTGTTGGAGAGTATGCCCAGCATGGCTATAGGTTGCCCTGACTCATACATGGTCAGCAGTCCACCGGCGTAGGCATCGACTGTTAGGGCTGGAGCACTAATCGTTACAGTCCTTGCTCCTATGACCGCAGTAACGATTGTAAGAGCACCGCTAGTTATGCCATTTGCGAACAGGCCCATGCCACCGGAAACACCACCGTAGCCAGTTGGTCCATATGCGCCGCCTATTGGATTGATGGTCCCTAGCAGGGTATACCGCCAAGCCCGATGGTCGATCGAACTAGGCATCGTACGGCGGCTACCGCGCTTGTACTTCTGGACAGCACTTGCCCTATAAATGTCTTGTTCTGGCACACCGGGCAGCCTCTCGCCCAGAATACTGTCAAATACCTGACTAAATTCTTCTCGTGTATAACGTCTCATGATTTCCTCCCTGTTCTTATTTCCGTTTCCCTAGGTCTCCCTAGAGCTATCCAGAAACTGCCCAACCTTGGCTAGACAGCTCCCAGGTATCCATCGTAACAAGAGGTCACGACCCTTATGCCACTAGTATCTTACCCATGTACCCAAACACGCTGAACGTGCAAGGGGTAGCAGGTACGGTGGCTCCACCCCGAGTAGTGAAGATTGCGGTAAGTACCGTTCCAGCCGGTAGCCTCAGCATAACTGGCTTGTTGGTTACAGCCCATACGGCTCCAACGTAGTGGAAATCATCCGTTATGGTTTGAGCCGTATTTATAGCAGAAACCTGCTCAGCACCGTGGAATGCCTGACCGTGGCCAAGAGCGCCAACCCGGTCAGTCCACAGGGAGCAATACCAGTTGAAGCCAACCTGAGCTCCGGCGCCGTTAGCGGGACTGTAGCCCTCGACGGCGTTAACAAACCAGAGTTCCCCGGTCGGGACCGTGATCGTGCCCGTGTGAGATGTGCCAATAGGATCCGCGGCTGCTATCGCAATGTTCACCAGGTCATAGGCGGCTTCCCGGCCGCTCAAAATACCCAGAATGTGCTGTTGCTCTGCCTGTACCAGCGGCTGGTTTACTGCCTTATCCAGGTCCCAGAAAGCAGCAGCGCCCTTGTACACACCGATTGGTAATCGGCCAAGGGCGTTAATGGCAACCCCGCCTGTAACTGTGGCTGGGGTCAAATTGGTAAGAGTGGTCAAGGGTCGGATAGTCTTATCGGCTTTCCTTTGCTTACCCATACTCATAGAATACCTTCCTTTTTATGAGATTTCTTTTGCAGGAGTAGCCACCCTTAGCTACTAATTCCTGCCATTGCGCCGGTCATCATCTTCATCATCATAACCACGATCATCATCGTGATCATCAGGTTCATAATGGAGTTGATGTCCAGCTGGGCTCCGGCTGTTATCGCACCGGTTGTCATAGTAAAGTCCTCCTCAATTTAGTTCTCCAGCTACGTTAACTGACG
>JAUXAV010000170.1 GCA_030619735.1 Candidatus Aenigmatarchaeota archaeon
TAACTATCCGGATGCCGTCTTCGTGTGGGTGTATCCCAGCCACAAAGACTCCGTCTCGCCAGAACTCTACCATCTGGTTGCCTGGCAATATTCCATGAGGCTTGACTCTAAACTCGATATTTGCCATGTTCCCTCCTTTCTTGCTGGCTCGGTGTAACTATTGCACCGCTTTCAAATGACAGGGCTTGTAGCCGGACACCAGCACTCATAGCCCTTGGGCCAAAAGCTACCTTCAGTAATGTATACAGGAATTCGAAAAAGTTTCCTTCACTGAGGATGCAGGCTTGTCTATGTCCAATCTCGGATTCTGCCCAAGTGTAATAACGCGCTTGATACTGGTCCTGCTTACCACCAAATATCATAGTCTCAAACAATACCGGTGGCCCGCGACCGAACGAATAGTCAAGTCCCAGGAATACAGTTGACACTTCTACACCGAGCCACATCTTGGTGCGAGCCACCCGTCGGTTTGCTGTTTCAAACCATTCGGCCCACTCCAATAGGTCATCAACTGGTTTCGGTGTCTTGCCTTCAAGAATGTATTTCATCGTCATCTTTATACCTCCTCTGCGTCATTATTGGACTCTCTCTTCCTCCATCTCCTTTTTCAAGCGTATCCGCTCGGCCTCGTATTCGGTTCCCCGACCGCAAGCATCCCAGAGTTTTTTACTGGCCAGAAACTGGAAGCCCAGCTCGTCCTTTGGCTCCTCCTGTTGATATATAGTGCCCATAGCATCATCGGGACCGGTGACTCGTTTTCTCGGAATCATAGCGGTGATATTGAGTTTAATTTTCTCAAACACCAGCCGGATTTTCTCGACAGCTTCTCCCTGGGTCCAATTCCCTATCACGGTTATGAAGAAGGCGCCCTTGTCCGTCTTAACGAGCCAGAGGTAGTCTTTCATATCATTCATCTTCTTTTGTCTCCTTTCGATAGTATCCAGCTACCTATAACAAAACATCAGTTCTGTTGAGCTGCTGGCGATAACCAGCCTTTCCGTTTCATATACTCAAATCGGCATATCCCACAGTCCTCATGGTCTGGGCAACTTTCCTCACCTTCACACTCAGGACTGGTATCTTGGCTTTCATCCTCTGGTGCAAAATCATCACCTATGTGTCGCAGATATTTAATAACTTCTTCTTTCATCTCAACAATACTTCTGTTGAGCAAGAAGCTCCCATATTCTAGACCGCACACCGAGCCAATATCGTGCATATCTACCATCGGCTAGATTTTGCTCAAGTGCATTATGGAACCTTCTATGCACCCAGATGTGCATTCTATTCAGGAGCTTTTTACTTCTTGCTCTCCTGACCACTCAACAAATCCCTCCCTTTGTTGGACTTATGGACATTCCTGATTAGGCCCCTTTGCCGGATATTCCCTTAAACTTTTACCGCAATTAGCACATCGTTTCCCGGTTCTAATTTGCAGAGCCTCCCACCGCTCATAAGCCAAAGGGAGCAACAGAGCAAAAATACATTCACCGATATATTTTACCCACCTTTTTAATTTCTCCATCTCAACACCTCTCAATCTCCGAATTGTGCAAAAGCCCTCCGGACCCATGGCATGTAACATAAACGACATCGTTGTCCACTGGCACTGACCTATCAAGAGCCATCCTGCAGAAATAGATAATCAGAGGGGGACGATTGAGCTCGTGTAGGAGATAAGGCATACCAAATACTTTCTCAAACCAGTCCTCTACATAGATTAGCTCGCCGTTTGCCTTTGCAGGCTTACCAGCCAGTGGATGCGACGCTCTCCCTTTACTCATCAGCTCAAGTGAGGCTGGCACAGCAATAATCATTTGCCGGCTGAAACGCCGCCTTTTCTCCTCGTCCTGAATGAGTTTCTCCATTTCTTCTAGGTTGCTTGGTATCTCCATAACTGCCTCCGAATCAGTTATTTTGTGTCTAGTCGGTAAGGGATATCGAGCTTATCCCCGAGGTCAGCTGTGAGCTTGTTTAGCTCTTTCCTCCTGGTATCCCGCTTAATGGCTGCCTCTCTTGCCTCTGCATCCTTCTTGATGATATCTCGTAGCTTCTCTTCTCCCTTCACCGTAATCAAGTCAATGAACTCTTGCTTTGTATAGTCTCTAGCCTCGATATCTATGGCGAAAGACAGTGCGGAAGCTACGGCTTCCTTGAATGTAAACCAGACAGCAATAGTGTCTTCTGGATGGCAGAGACCGTAAGCCGGCTGTGGAGAAATCCATTCAACCTCAGCTTCATACTCGAGTAGTTTAATCTTCATTTAGACCTCCTCGTAGAATACTTAACCCCTCAATACTGGGCGGGTAAAGGTTTATTTTAGCCACTGCTTTGAGCGCAATTATCATACCACGCCTGTATGGTATGTTAGACCTCGTCTTTTAATTTGCACTACTCCTTTCCTACCCGCCCAGTACTCAAGGCACCTGCCTCCTATTTTCCAGCACTGCTCTGTTAGCCTCAAAGCAGACGAGGATATCCTGCTCGGCCCCCTGGGACTCGCACTGCTGCCTATTCGGGCAATCCTTGCACAT
>JAUXAV010000318.1 GCA_030619735.1 Candidatus Aenigmatarchaeota archaeon
GGGGCTGGCTGTAGTTTTCTGCCTTGTGGTTTTTGCTGCCTCTGCGCAGGCGGTTGAGCAGCTCAGGCTGGATGTCACGCCCTCAACCCTGACCACTTACGGGAATTCCTCTGCAAACTTCCAGATAAGCATCAAGAATCAGAGAATTTTTGAGGATGACTTCATAATATCCATAACAGGGAAGCCCGGGTGGGTGAACCTGGAGAACTATTTTGTGCGGCTGCTCGGCCAGGAATCCCGTGATGTTGGCCTTCTCCTTTTCCCCCTGGACATTGACGGCGTTTATTCATTTGACATCACGGTTCTCTCCATGAGAAATCCTGATATAAAGAAGACAAAGACCGTTTACCTGACCGTCCTGCCGCAGGAGGATATGCCAGTCATTATGGAGAGCTTTGATATGAGGAAAACCGACAATGAACTGAAATTCAGTATGGGAATCAATTCCTATGTGAAGAAAGAGATTTTCCTGGACTTCACTGTGAAGGACAGCAGCGGTAATCTGATAACAAGCGATTCACTTTCCCAGGAGGTTGAGGGCCTGGAAATCCTGGCAAAGACCATAAAACTGCCCCAGCTCCCGGCTGGAAATTACAATGTGCTGCTCCAGGTGAGGGATATGAACCTCAGCCAGATGGCGAGCTTTTCCATAGAGGCTGTGAGGAGCTTGAAGAAGACAAAAATCATAGTCTCAAACCCCCTTTTTGAGGAGATAACAATAACCGTGAGCAACCAGGGGAACATAGCTGAAGAGGATTACAAGGTGACAGAGACCCTATCCACCTCCCTTATTGTCAGTTTCATAACCCCTGCAAGGTGCATATTGTTTGAGAATGAGAGGGAATGCGAATGGACCCTGGAAAGGATGAATCCGGGGGAGGAGGCATCCGTAACGTACAGGATAGAATACTGGCCCTTTATCATTATATGGGGCATAGTTGTAATCGTTATAATCCTGATAGTGATTGGCACTGCAAAGAAGGCGGTTAAGCCTTCCATAAGGAAGAGGTCTATAAAGAAGGGCAAGGGGAGATATACCATAGTCCTGGAGGTCAGGAACCCCTTCTACTATAAGCTGAGCAATGTGATGGTCAGGGACTGGGTTTCCCCCCTGGGAAGGGTGAAGAAGGATATCAAGGGCCCAAAGCCCGTTG
>JAUXAV010000009.1 GCA_030619735.1 Candidatus Aenigmatarchaeota archaeon
TAAGGTCGATCGAGTTATTTAAGTTATTTGACACAGTCTATATAGTAACGGCTGGAGGCCCAGGAATAACTACTACTACCTTGACCTTGCATGCATACACCACTGGCTTGAGAGTGTTTAATTTGGGTCATGCAGGGGCAATTTCGATTCTTCTGTTAGTCTTGATTATCGCGATAATGATGGTCTTTTTCAACCTGACTAGGAGGAAGATTGGCTCTTCCGAGACCGTTGTGTGATAAAAGATTAAGAACTTAATAGTAATCTAATAGTCTAGAAGGAGGCGGGGATTGCCTTCCGCCAGGATCAAATACCTGTCATTAGTAATCCGAATCCTCTTAATCGGGAGCTGGATTCTTTTTGCCCTTTTCCCAATCTATTGGATGGTTATCACTGCTTTTAAGGCGCCCAAAGATATCTATGGGGGGCCATTTTATTTCCCAAAAATCGATTTTGAGGTAGCTGTTTTATCCTGGAACTGGTTATTTACAGAGGGTCGAGACACATTAATCAGTGCCCTTATTAATAGTATAGTCTTCGCAACACTGAGTTCGTTATTCGTTGTCGGAATTGCCTCCTTTTCAGCCTATGGCTTAGCTAGGTTTCGATATAGGTATGGCAAGCTGAGGAACAACGATTTGCTTTTTCTCATTCTTTCACAGCGTATGATGCCACCGATAGTAGCAATTTTCGGTCTTTTTCTTATTTACAAGTTTTTGGGATTATTGGACAGTCGCCCTGGAATGGTCCTCCTTTATATGTGGTTTAATCTACCACTTGCTGTCTTTTTATTAAGAGATTTTTTCGCTGGCATTCCGCTAGAAATAGAGCAAGCTGCTGCTGTAGATGGATACACAAAAATGCAACAGCTCTTTAAGTTTATTTTTCCCATGGCAAAGCCAGCGCTGGCCGCGACCTATATGTTGTGCTTTATTTTTGCGTGGAATGAATTCTTAGGAGCGTTGATCATTACTTTTGAAAGGGCGCAGACTCTACCCGTACTGATTGCAGGAATGATTTCCCAAATGGAACCCATGTGGTGGATAATTTCTGCGCTTGGTATTATTTCGATTATCCCACCAGCGATTCTAGCTATCTTCCTAGATAAGTACCTGGCCCGAGGTCTGCTATTTGGAGGTCCAAGATAGACAAGATCTTCCTTATGTAACGCTGAAGGAGTCCAACATGGCTGAAGTTCATCTCGAAAATGTATCGAAGACGTATGGAAAAGTTGATGCTGTGAAAAATCTATCTATCGATTGTCAAGACGGAGAATTCTTTGTTATTCTCGGACCGACAGGTGCAGGAAAAACAACCACCTTAAAAATGATCTCTGGTATCGAAAAAGTCAGCCGGGGTAGCATTTACATCGACAATAAGATTATGAATAATCTTTCTCCCCAAGAAAGGGATGTGGCCATGGTGTTTGAAACTTATGCACTCTATCCGCACCTGCCAGTTTTTGAAAACATAGCGTCGCCCTTAAAGGCACCTATAAGACGTGGCAAGTTCTCATCTAAAAAGATCCGGGACCGAATTCATGAGGTGGCAAGAATGCTAGAAATAGAAGATCTGTTGAATCGAATGCCTGACCAGCTAAGCGGAGGACAAAGACAAAGGGTTGGTTTAGGGAGAGCATTGGTCCGTGAACCTGCGGTATTTCTAATGGACGAACCTATCGCGCACCTAGATGCAAAACTGCGCGATTTTCTTCGACCAGAATTAAGAAGGTGGCAAAAAGATCATGGCTTTACCATAATTTACACCACGCATGACCATCTCGAGGCTTTGAGCATGGGAGATCGGATAGCCATTTTAAAGTCGGGAGAACTGCAACAATTGGGTTCCCCTAGCGAGATCTATAACCATCCTGTTAACGAGTTTGTCGCCCTCAACGTGGGTTTTCCTCCCATGAACATTCTACAAGGTTGTTTTATGATCAAAGAATATAAAATGTTGATAGAGACAGAAGCATTCAGGGTTCGAGTGAACAATGAGGTCGCAAAAAAAGTAGCGAAAGAGAAGGAATCAGTAAAGGTCAAGATTGGTGTTCGCGCGCATGACGTTCAACTTTCTACCACTAAACTACAGCCATACAGTTCAAAAGCAGAAGTATATGTAGTTGAACCCATGGGTTTGGAAAGAGTGGTAATCTTCAAATTTGGCGAGCAGTTTTTCAGTGTACTAACGAGAGATATAGGGTTGGAACCGGGAGATGTAGTTTGGCTGGAAACAAAACCGGAAAAATTGCATTTCTTTGATAAGCGTACAGGTTCTAGGCTCATGTAGTTTAACTTTCACGACTTGATAGAGGAAAAATAGTGGCCGAAGTCAGTCTCCGAAATGTCTGTAAATCATTTGGTAAAGTACAAGCTGTAAAGAATCTTACGCTCAGCTGTAAAGACAGGGAGTTTCTTGCACTTTTGGGTCCTTCCGGATGCGGCAAAACCACAACCCTCAGGATGATAGTGGGACTGGAGGTCTCTTCAAAAGGAGCCATTTACATTGGAGACCGTTTAGTTAATCATCTTGAGCCACAACAACGGGATGTAGCTATGGTCTTCGAGACTTACGGCCTTTATCCCCATTTCACAGTCTATGAAAATATGGCCTATCCATTGAAGATTCGAAAGGTCTCCTCTGAAGAGAGACAAAAGCGTGTCCGAAGAATTGCAAGAATCTTACGAATAGACGACGTTCTAAATCGAATGCCGAGACAATTGAGCGGTGGTCAAAAACAAAGGGTTGGTTTAGGGAGAGCATTGGTCCGTGAACCTGCGGTTACACTTATGGATGAACCCATCTCTCATTTGGATGCTAAATTACGGCATGAGATGCGAGGGGAACTGAAAAGAATACACCGGGAACTTGGCAACACAACCATTTATGTGACTCATGATCAGCTTGAAGCAGTTGCTTTAGCTGACCGTATAGCAGTCATGCGTCTCGGAGAACTTCAGCAACTCGGGCATCCGGATGAAATATACTCTCAACCTGTAAATGAGTTTGTCGCTGCTTTTGTCGGTGCGCCACCTATTAATTTTATTGATTGTCAGGTCAAGTCGGACAAAGGAAGACTCTTCTTGCGCCACGATGATTTCATTAAAATCCCTCTTGCAGATCAACAACAGGAAAGACTTTCCAAACTTTCGCTGCAGACAAACGAAGTACGGTTAGGAATTAGGCCCCAAGACATTGATATATCTTCTCATGAAGATCGATCTCATTGTGTACAGGCGTCCATATATATTACCGAACTCTTTGGGGATAGGTTGGTGGTAACAGCAAAGATTAGAGAAGTCCGGTTCAAAATTGAGATGTCGCCCGACCTGACTGTCAGAATAGACCAGCCTATCTGGTTGAATTTTGATAAGTCAAAATTTCATTTCTTTGATCCCAGGACCGGTCTAAGAATTATCTAGAAAACTAAGAGGAAAGCTTCTGAAGTTTAAAAACATTTAGCATTAAAGAAGGGCAGTTAGAAGCACTAAGGAAGCTATCAAAGGAAACAGGTATTTCTCAAAGCCTATTGATCAGAAGGGCAATTGATAATCTGTTGAAGGACAGGGAGAAGCTAAAGAAAAAGGCGTTTTAGCCATTAAGTAAGTAAAATTTGTGAGAAGGTTAGATGGCTCTCTCTTCAAGAATTAGGTTAGTTTTTTCCTTTAAGAAAGCTGGTTTTAATAAGGTGAGCTCTATCAAGGATAGGTGATGCTTTTCTGCGTTGCCTATCCTTTTTTTATTGTTTTGCAAAGGAGCCTAGGGGAATATCAGGGACAAGGTACCAGTCGTCCGCGGACAATCCCGTGCCCTGACGGTCTGGTCTGCAGGCTCCTTTGTTTACTTAAGGAAAAATAAGTATTTATGAAAAATAGAGAAGCTAAAAATAAGGCCAGAAGGAGGTGAAAAGCAGGTAGGCCATTAGTTGGGATAAGGGAAAGCTTTCTAAAAAGGAAGGTAACCAAATGATAAACGTTGCGAAAACGAGAGCGGAACAAAAGGGACAATATGTAATAGTGGAAAATGAAAGTTTCAAGGTTGAATATGACCTTTCGTCGGGTTACTTTGATTTTGTTGATAAGAAAGCAAGTAATCCAGTTATTGAACGGGCCTTTTCTGCGGTGAGGCTAAACGGTAGCACTTGTGCTACCTGTGATGAATATTCTAGAAAGTGGGAATGCTCAAAGATTAGTGACAATTTGGGAAATGGAATTGAAGTTAGTTTTACTCACGGAGAACTCCCAGGTAAACCCAATCTTATTTTCGAAATCAATCTCTATGACGAGTGTCCTTTTGCTCTGTTAAGAATAGCGATAGATAATACTACAGGAAAACCTGTCGTTATCGATGAGTTTCAAGTGCTAGAGATAGCCAGTAAAAATAAGGGAAATTTAAATCTGGGCTCTGCACCTACAAATTGGAGCTTTTATAAGCAAGGGCAAATCTCCTTTAGTCCCACCTGTACAGTTACTGCCAGAGAAGCTAAATTATTTGAAGGTTACTGGATGGGAGCTATAAAGGATCTAAAAACACAGATGGGATTAGTGGCCGGTTTTGTAACTCTTAAAGATCAGCTAAGCAAAGTGAGACTACAAGTACTGGAGGACGAAAAGATTAATTTTTCGGCAAGTTCTGACCCAGAAGAATTTGAGTTAGCAAATGCTACTGTAGCCTCTTCAGAGTGCTTGTTGGTAGGAATTTCAGATCGAGTATTGAACGCTCTCGAAGCTTACGGAGAGGTGGTAAAAGAAAAGATGAAAGCTACTCCTTGGCCTCACGTACCGGCTGGATGGTGTAGCTGGTATTATTATCATACACAAATTGATCAAACGGAAACCTTAAATTGTTTAGAGTTCTTTTCTAAGAATAAAGATAGATATCCTATTGAATACTTCCAGATAGATGTAGGTTACTACCAACACATAGGTGACTGGACAAGTATTAACCCTAAATTTCCCAAGGGTATGCGTTGGATAGCAAATCAGATAAAGACTGCTGGTTTAAAGCCCGGTTTATGGCTCCCACCTTTCTGGGTAGGATCTCAATCTAATCTTTATAAGAATCACCCTGATTGGGTGATAAAGGACAAAGATGACAAACCAGTTGTTGTCTTTAGTGGAAAAGATTACAAGACTTTATTCTATGCTGATCTAGAGGAGGATATCTACTGCCTTGATGCCTCGCGTTCTGATGCGTTAAAATGGCTAAGAGAACTGTTTAGCACCATTTTTAAAGAATGGGGATATGATTACGTAAAGATCGATTTTCTCCATAGTCCTCTTGCGGCCAAACAAAGGGGAGGGATATTTTCAAAACTTGGCTTGACCAGTGTCCAAGTATGTAGGAAGGCCCTTGATGTAATTAGAAAGGTCGCTGGCCCCAATAAATATATCTTGGGTTGCGGTGCTCCAGTGGGACCTTGTGTTGGCGTACTGAACGCTATCAGGATCGATTGTGACACAGCAGCCTATTGGGCTGAAAGCGGAAAACCGAGTTCCCTAGATACTTACAACGAACCAGGGGCTATAAATGCTATACGGAGCATTATGGCGAGGTACTTCATGAATAGGCGATTCTTTATCAATGATCCAGATTGTATGCTTGTACGGGATATTGAAGGAAATGAGCTACAGTTAGAAGAGGTACGTTCGCTGGCTACAGTCATGGGTCTTTCAGGAGGAGTAGTTTTTCTTAGTGAACAGATGGTTACTATCTCCTCCAAACAGGAAGATATCTATCCTTTGCTTTTGCCCCCATATGGAGAAGCAGCGATACCTGTAGATCTCTTTGAAAACCAAATCCCCAGATGTTTTCTGTTGCATATTGACAAGGACTACGGTAACTCTTACGTGGTTGGAGTCTTTAATTGGGAGGACAGGGTTGCTGAGGGTAACCTCTCCCTTGAAAAACTAGGCATAGAACAAGGAGGTGCATATCACGTATTTGATTTCTGGGAGAAAAAATACCTGGGAACCATCATAGACGATGAAATTACTCTACCAAACATGCCTCCTCACTCAGCAAAATTGTTGGCTATAAGGCCGATTCAGGATATTCCTCAATTGTTAAGTACTTCTCTCCATATAACTCAAGGTGGAATGGAAATTCCTGCAGTAAGATTTGATACGGCAAGTAATAAATTAACTATGTGTGTCTCTTTGCCTGGCAAAAGAGAGGGAAGCATTTTCGTTTATGTTCCCTCAAGTTATAAGGAAACCCAACTTAAATCGAATGCCGACGAATGTACCATGAAGCGTCTAGGAGAGAACCTTCTGTGTGTAGATCTCAAATTCTCCTATTCAGCTGAGATCACGGTAGCCTTTTCCAAACAATAGGGTTGACTTAGAAGAGATTAATCTGATGCGCGAAAATGATTCCCAAAGATCAAAATCCAGGGGAATTGAGAATTCATACAAAAAAGGAGCGACGTAAGTTAGGTTAGACCATCCCTATTTTCGGAGAACCAAAAAGGGTCGAACAAGAAAGTGAAGGAGGTGGTAACAGCTACTTCAAAGGACACAGACCCTTAACTAAATCCAATTGTACGAGGAGGTGATGGATCATTAGTGGATGAAAAGCGAAGTTGATGGTTTATCTACTCTCTAACTAACACTTATAAAGGAGGGACAAGTGAGGAACAAAATAATGTTATCAGTTTTAATAGCAGGTATAGTCCTTGGTACCTTAGCTTCAACATCCGTATTTGGAGCGGAGGTCAAATTCAGCTTGTATATGTATAGTACAGACTATAAACCTGTGTGGAAAAATATTGTTGATGATTTTGAAAAAACTCATCCTGGTATTGATGTAAAAATGGAAACCCTGGATCTTGGCGTGATCAAGGATAAAATAGTCATTGAATGGAGAGCAGGGGTTGGACCTGATGTCGTTCTTTCGGTCCCCGAAGATACCATAGATATGGCTGCACTGGGATTTATCCAAGACCTTTCGCCTTGGGTAAGCAAGTGGGATGAAGCAGATCGATTTTTCCCCTGGGCCTGGAAGGGCGCCACTTTAGAAGGCGAATTCCCCACTGGTTATGTTCATGGAGTACCGATTGATGCTACGATGCGAGCGTTTATGTACCGTGAAGATCTGTACAAGAAATATGGAGCTGACGTACCCAAATACTGGAGCGAACTGAAGGTTACAGCAAGCAAAATTTCGGCTCAGGAAAAGGGAGTGTCAGGATTTGGATTTTGTAGCGCGCAAAATGTGCGAACTCCTCAGGAATTTAATGTGCTGCTGTGGCAATTGGGGGTAGATATTGTTAAAGAAGTGAATGGAAAATGGAAAATTGGATTTGATGTTCAAGATGCAGCAAGAGTCCTGCGGGGGTGGTGGTACGATATGGTTCATGTGTACGATATTGTACCTATGGAAGACTTAGGATGGGGTTGGCAAGAGCTAGATCAAAGTTATGTTCAAGGAGTTGTTGCGGGAAGTCAAAATGGCCCCTGGATGAAGTTTTACGTGAAGAACTATCCTGACGCGATGAAAGCGACAAATTTTACTGCCGTTCCTACGCCAGCGGGAGGAAACCCTGCTACCTTCCTCGAAGTTGAATGTGCGGTAATGAATAAAAACTCTAAGGATAAAGAGGCTGCTTGGGAGTTTATCAAACACATTGGAGGAGCTGATTCTATCAGGCAACTCGCGGAGGTGGTAAAAATTGCTCCTAGGCAAGATGTAACAAATCTTCCTCAATTTGCTCAAGACAAATGGTCTAAGCCATGGATCGAAATGGCTGCCTACGGACATGTCCAACCGCCTATTCCCTTAGCTAGGTATAATACCGCTGTAAATACGGCTATTGGTAACGTGTGTTATGATGTGGAAACTCCCGAAGAAGCTGCCGAGGGAATTATTAAAGCCTTGCAAGGGATCCTCGACACAATCCAGTAAATGCATATAGCAATCTGAGAATAGAAAGAAGGATGACGAGAAGACGTTCGGTTAGAAAAATCAGGAGGGGGGGAGTAGGTTTATACTCCCCCTTCTGGCTATTGCTTCCTGCGTCTTTAATGATAGGATTTATTCTGGTCATACCTTTAGGTTATACCGTGTATCTTAGCTTCTTTAAAGAGAATCTTTTCGCTAGAAGCCCTATATTTGTTGGCATCAAAAATTATGGCGTTCTCTTTAAGGACAAAATTTTTTGGATATCTTTTCGACAATCCGCTATCTTTACTCTGGGATCAGTGTCCGGGGAATACCTCTTAGGATTAGGCTCGGCTCTCTTGCTTTATAAATCATTGAGGGGCCAGACTATTTGGAGAGCTCTCATTCTCTTCCCCTGGGTAGTTCCTATAATTGTGAGCACTCTGGTCTGGAAGTGGATGCTAACTCCTAGATATGGCATTATTAATAATCTCATTGTTAACTTAGGATTGCCATCCAAATTTTGGCTGGGAGACCCCAAGGTAGTAATGCCTACAGTGATATTCATAAACATTTGGCGTAGTTTCCCTTTTTTCACGATAGTGATTCTGGCAGGACTTCAGGCTATTTCATTAGATGTACTGGAAGCAGCGTCAATTGATGGGGCTTCTGGATGGAAAAAATTTCGTTACATTATTTTGCCTCATATTCGTGGGATCTCTGCAACCGTAGTTATTCTACATATAATCTTAACTTTTGGACATTTTGACACTATTTGGTTTCTGACTCGGGGAGGTCCCTCAACATTTACAGAGGTCCTCCCAACTTATATGTATAGGCAAGCTTTTATGTTCTACGAGGTTGGTTATGCTTCCACTTTAGCGGTATGGACAGTAGCGATTATAGCGACCATCACAGTATTTCTTTACTATACGTTCTACTCGTCAAAGAGAAGTCGGTAAGACTTGAGCCATACAAGGACTATTTATGATAAGGTAAAAAGATGAGAAAAATATACTGGTGGCTATTGCTTCTTCTATTAATGGTATTCGTATTATTTCCTTTCTACTGGATGATAGTTAGTTCTATAAAACCTACTCCCGATGTGCTCACTTTAAATCCTACCTTAATTCCCAAGAGAGTTACCTTCGAGCACTATGGTTTTTCCTGGTACCAGATGAATTTAGGCCGTTTCTTTGGAAATAGTTTCGCCATTGCTATAGGAACTACCTTTCTCGCTCTGCTACTGACTACACCGGCTTCTTATGCTCTCAGTAGAATTCCGAGAGGAAGAAATCTTGCTCTCTTGGTTTTCCTGTTAAGTTACATTATTCCTCCGGTAGCTCTTTTGACCCCACTTTATTTTGTTATGACTAAACTTAGATTAGTAGACACGTACCTAGCTGTAGTTTTATCCCATGCAACATTTGGAATTCCCTTCTGTCTTTGGCTTCAGACTACCTATTTCGATGGAATCCCAGTAGAGCTGGATGAGGCTGCTTGTACCGATGGTGCCAGTTTTCTTCAAACTATGCGTTATGTAATTTTGCCAGTGGCATTGCCTGGTCTTGTTGTTTCTGGGCTGTTTGTATTTATTTTGTCCTGGGATGAGTTTCTTTTTGCCTATACTTTTACAAGTTCAGATGCTTCTCGTACAATTACGGCTGGCTTATTTCAATTTATAGGAGCTAATATAGTACAGTGGGGTGATTTAATGGCAAGTGCCACTTTAACCACTGTTCCCATAGGCATTATTTTCTTTTTGATCCAAAAATGGCTGATTGAAGGATTAACGGCAGGAGCAGTTAAGGGTTAGTAAGCCAGAGACTGGTACTCTAGAATAAGGCAATTTCGCATTTGCTACCCAAAGGCGAAATTTTCTGCTAAAATGCCTCCTGAGATCCCCATAAAATCGTATCCAAGGAGGCTGAAATTACGGCAAAAATACAAAAGCGAAACAGACGGTCTTTGCAAAAATTCTACCCGATATAAAATTTCCCCGTTTGAGCGAAGAAGAATAGGCAGAAAAGAAAAATTTCCTCATAACCTTAGAATCCCTCTTACCCTTAGTGCCAACATTCAAAAATCACCCTTAAAATCCATTATTTTGCCCCTAATGGCTGAAATTGGCTGTGGATAAGGAATAGCCCACGCAAAATTAGGCTTATACAGCAATCCTAAAGATTCAAAGGTCATATAGCTTGCTTAGAGGCAAGAAAGTGCCTCTATGGGTTTGTATGGAAGCTTTTTTTCCCCAGAATAGGCTCTGAAATTGACTTTTGAGGCTTCTGGGCTTGAAAGTGACCAAAAAGGTGGTGACAATGAAAAATGAACATCTGCAAACCGAAGATACTACTAAGAAGTCCCCCCAGGATGGTCGATGTGCGACAGACTATCAAAAATGCACTCGCTTACGTTGCCTTTACCCCTGCCCTTCGGGGGAAATTGTTGCAGGCACAGACAGAGCGAGTAATTCAGCTATTTAAGGAGAGGTGAAATGGACTATGGGTTTTTAAGTCCCGAGGACGGTACACAAAGAATGCACCTAGTAGCCTGCCCTTTGAGTGGAGTTTGACAAATTTCTTAAAATTCTTATACTTATATTGAGGTGAGTAAAAAATGAAATCAATTAAGCAACTACGATGTGAAGCCAAGCTTACCCAAGAGGAACTAGCCCAGAAATTGGGAGTTCACCAAACGTATATCAGTAAGCTTGAGATTGGGATTATCCCCTGGACGGATGGGGTTTTGCAAATGAAGCTAAGCCAAGCTCTTGAAGTGCCTCTCAGCGAGATTCCCCCCTGCGATACGCCCTGTCACAGGCATTTTCCAACAGTAGTCCACAACAGGATCGTCTATAACTTGACCGAGTTCTATGATGCCGTGAAGCGCAATGCTGATCGGTGCAAGAGCTGCAGGGATTTGCTGGAAAAATTCAAGGAAATGGCTACGGAGAGATTCTTTGTGGATTTTCTGCATTCTCTCACGCCATCCGAAAGGAGAGCATACGCCAAGCTGATTGAGGGCAGGGGAAACTGGAGAGAGGAACTCCGGCGGTTCATAGAGAAGCCACGGGAAAAAACGAAGCAAAGGACCAAATAAAAGAAAAGGGGAAGGTCCCATAACCTTCCCCTTTTACAAAAGGATTGCACTATATTGCCCCTATTGTCTGGCTCAAGGACAAGTCAACTGGCAACCCCCTACGGGAGCTATTTTTATGATGCTACCCGCTAACTACATTATAGGACAAAAAGCTATGAGTGTCAACCCCTTAGAGGTCTCTAAATTATGAAAATAACGGAGTATCTCCCCAGATACATAACCAAAAAAAGAGGGGACTGGCTTCTCATCCAGCCCCCGAAAGGAACAACCTATGAACGACCTCATTCTACTACAAATCGAGAAGAAAGTCAAGAGCAAATACGGACTCTCAGGCGACAATTTTAAGCCGTGTGTCTGCATTCTCTTAGATCAATCCTTCCCTCAAGGCTTTGGCTTTTCCAGAAACCCGGTAGGCTATATCATAGCCACAGAATTGAGAAAGATAGGCAAACCCGCCGATACCGGATTCAAGATTCTCTCTCTCTGGAATCAGAAGAATAAGCCCTCGATGAGCGAAAGGGAAGTCAAGGGGATCGTAAAGTCTGCTTGGTCCACAAATAAAACTTACGGTTGTAACAATCCCACTTTACTTAATTTTTGTATGGATAAAGCCCTGTGTCCTTATTATCAAAGATTTATCAGCAAAAACAGGCCAAAAGCGTCCATATCGGACTTCTACAAGAGGGGATGGCCTTTAATGCTAACCCAACCCGAAGTGTGTCTTTATACAGCCCTTCCTGAAGCGGAAAAAGAAAATGGCACCTTCCCTGGGAAAAGGCTGTTTATTACCTATAATAATCTACATAGGCTCTCCAGGGTCAATAAGGGGCTTATCAAGGCTTGTCTCGTAGGTGGGAGAAATAAGAGAGGATTAGGTCCTTGGGGGCTAATAAAGGTCAAAATCGGAGAGCCATATTTTTGGCAGCACCAAGCCACAGAAATTAAAAGAATCTTACCAATCCCTTACCCACAGACCAACACAGGAGGAGAGTTTACATAGTAAACACTTACTGTTTACATAGTAAACACATAGATGTCTTCAGGAGGAAGGAGAACTTGAATTTTTTTGGAGGGTTGAAGGAGAAGTAGAATTAGAGGGATTTGTAGAGAGGTCTCTAATTTTGCGGATTCGGCTTTTGCTCGAAGAGCCTATCCATCCAACCGTTGAAATAGTAGCGAGAAGCAGGAGAGTGATGGGCCAAGATATAATCATTTACTGCGACGGCCTCTGCGAGCCGGTGAATCCTGGCGGAACTGCCACCTACGGGTTCGTTGTTTACCGCAAGGGCAGGAAGCTGAAAGAGGGGCTTGGAATCATCGGGGAAGGTTCTGGTATGACCAACAATGTGGCTGAGTACACCGCGGCAATCGAGGGGCTACGGTATCTCAAGCGGAGGAGGCTACACAGGAAAAAAATAATGGTGAAGTCGGACAGCCAATTGCTCATCAACCAGCTCAACGGCTCCTGGCAGGTGCGGTCTGCCAGAATCCGCCCGCTCTATGAGAAAGCCCAGAGGTTGCTCAGGAATTTCCCCCGCATCTCCTTCAGGTGGATCCCCAGGGAGGAAAATGACGAGGCGGATCTCCTCTCGAGGCAGGCGTATATGGGCGAGGCACAGAAAAGCAGGGAGGTAGGGGCACGGAAGATCAAAAAAGAGGAGGTGAAGGTCTTCCCGGACCATTACGAGGTTCGGGGCTATTGGCTACCGAAGGACGTTTCCAGTTGTACGTGCCCCGACTGGCAGAAGAGGTGCAGAAAATGGGGTATGCTCTGCAAGCACCAGATTTTTGTGCTAAAGGGGAAGGCAAAAACTCGCTGAGGCAAGTATCAATGCCTAGAGAAAGGCATTTTAAATTTTAATTGAGGAGGCTGAAAATGAGTCAAAAGACTGCAAGGGCAGGCAAAGAAAGGCAAATTGGCGAGATTGGATTAGGTGGCGACAGGCACTTGGTCGCTACTCTGATCAACCGGGAGAAGATAGACTTCAGACTTTTCCTCAAGACCAGTCGATATTCCGGACCAACGAAAAGCGGGGTGAGGTTCTACCTCTTCGACGGTATCTGGGAGGAGTTTAAGAAGCTGATAGAAAAGGTGGATAAGGAGGTTAAAGAGCTAGAATGAGCCAAAAGCCTAAGCCAAAACCTAAGAAGCAACCACCCTGGAATAGCTTTGCCTACCTGGCTACTCTGGCCAAGAAAAAAGAGCCAGTTATTCTGCACCTGAACACAAACACCATTGAGGACGAGTCTGAGTTAAAGGGTATCATAATTGAGGCAGACAATTATACGTTAGCTTTTCTTACCAACAACGGCCGAGAGCTTTTAGTTTTTAAGCACGCTATAAGGTTCATTGAGAGGGTAAAAGGAAAAGCCTCTGCTTAAGGGGAATAAGGGTATTTGACAAGCTTTTTCAAATCAAATATACTCCAATTAATACTTAGTAAGAAGGAGACTATGTTGAGAACAAGTAAAATTCTAACCCTGTCTTTACCACCTGAAATGGCAAAGCAAATTGCAAAACTTGCCAAAGAAGAAGGAATGACAAGAAGTGAATTTTTTAGAGAAGCTTTAAGACAATTCATAAGAAAGAGAAGATGGGAGAAAATCCGAGAATATGGAGCCAGAAAAGCAGCCCAGCTTGGAATCAAAAGTGAAAAAGATATAGAGAAGCTGATTGATGAATATCGCTCTGAAAAAGTGAGCAAATAAACTTATGCTCAAAGTCGTAGTTGATACCAATGTTTTAGTTTCAGCTACTCTCTTTGGTGGAAATCCTGAAAAGATACTGGATTTGGTAGAGGAAGGCAAAATTAAGATCCTAATCTCTGAAAAGATATTAGAGGAGTTTAGAGAAGTTCTCCAAGAAAAATTTGGCTTTAGCTTAAGTATGGCTGAGTTAGTAGCTTCTGGAATAAGAGAAATCTCCAGCTTAACAGCCCCAACTCAAAGAGTAAATGTTATTAAAGAAAAAGAGGCTGATAATAGAGTTTTAGAGTGTGCTATTGAAGGCAGGACTCAGTATATAGTTAGCGGCGACACTAAACACCTTCAACCTTTAAAGGAGTACCGAGGAATAAAAATCTTAAGCCCGGCTGAATTTTTAGGGGTTATTTAATTCCAAATTGTTGACAAAATATTTGTGTTTATTATCATCAAAATGACTAAATGTTTTACAATTAAAATGATAAAATTGTAAAATGACAGATAAGGAAATTATCGCTATCGCAAACCAAAATGGTGGCGTGGGTAAAACAACTACTACTATGAACTTAGGTGCTGCTTTATCTGAATCAAGACAAAGTGTTCTCCTGATAGACCTTGATCCCCAGGGAACATTAACCATTGCTCACGGTTTTGATTCTGATAATTTATCTAATACCATCTACAATCCCCTTATTGACCATACCTTTAACATAAAAGAAGCTATTCTTAAAACCGAAAATGGTCCAAGTTTAATCCCAGCTAATCTCGATTTATCAGCAGCTGAGGTAGAGCTCCTTAATGAACTGGGTAGAGAAACATATCTTAGAGAGAGCCTTAAATCTTTAAGGGACTCTTATAATTTTATTCTCATTGACTGTCCGCCATCCCTTGGGCTTCTAACTATCAATGCCTTGGTCGCTGCTGATGCCGTAATTATTCCGGTGACTACCCAATATCTTCGCTTTCGTGGTCTAAAGCTTCTCTTAGAAACCATTGAAAGGGTAAGGGATAAGTTCAATCTTAACCTTCCCCTGCCAAGAATGCTTCCGACTATGTTTCAATCTCATACCATTCATAGTCGAGAAGTTTTAGAGGAACTTAAAAATACCTTCAACTCTCAAGTGTTTAAAACAATTATTCGCCACACCGTCAGGCTTGCCGAAGCACCAATTAGTGGGCAATCTATTTTAAAATACAGAAAGACTTCTCCTCATGCTGAAGCCTATCGAAATTTAGCAAAGGAAGTAAAAAGATGGCTAAGCGTCCATCAATAAAAGGTTTAGGTAGGGAGATCTACTTTAAAGAGACCCCAGAAAAAGAAAAAATCAAACAAGTAAAAGAACAATTATCTTTGGAAAGGGCTACCTTTTATATTCGTCCAGAACAGCAAGAACAGTTGGAAAAATTGAAAATTAAACTTCGCTCCACAATTAGAAAACAAGGGAAAGAAAGAAAACGCTTGGTAGATAAAAGTGAGCTAATAAGATTAGCCATTGGTCTACTTAATGAGCAGAATGAAGATTTACTGTTAAAACGACTTACAGGTAAATCATCATAAAAGCAAAAATAAGATCTATAAAACAATCAGATAAAAACCCAAAATATTATTATCGGGTAAGACTGCTTCGCGAATTTGATTTCCTAAAATCAAGAGAGGCAATGCAGGAGGTATTGGAATACATCAAATTTATTAAGGAAGAAGAAAAGATCCTACAAAAAATCAAATTATCGAGAAAAACATTTTTTTAACAAAATATACCTGTGGATAACTTTAAAGCAACTATCGTATTATTGACTGAGAACTATCGTATTATTGACTGAGAAAAATCGCTCAAAGCTACACGAGTCAAGGAAGCCCCATTCCTAAAACTATTAAAACTATTAAATAACGTTAAGGAAAAACGTTTATTAATAAATCTTCTAAAAACCAAATGAACAATAATATGAAAAAACCAAAAGAAGTTGCCAAATATGAGATGAATCTTGCTGAATTTCCCGTTACACTTCTATCCAAGCAAGTTTCCAAGGATAAAAAAACCATAAAATACTCTGACTGGATAAAGGGCAAAGATGGACAGAAAAAACGCCGAGATTGGATAGTAACTGGCTCAGAAGAGTGGGGACTCCCCGTAGGTTCTGCTTTAAAGACTCTTTTTGAGCTCATACAAATCTGGAAAGAAAATAACTTTAGTAGTAAAGTAATACCTATAGGCAGTAGATATAATCTACTAAAAAAAATGGGAGAGCCTACCACTAAAAATTACTATAGAAAATTAGAAAGAGACCTCAAATCTTTGGTAGGCATTACAATAGATGCTAAAAATGCTTTTTGGGATAAAGGAATTGGAGTTTATATTAATAAAACTTTCCATCTTTTTGAAGAGTTAAACCTGTATAAACAAGGAGATAATAGCAAGGAGAGAGGAGAAGATAAAATCGAACCATTCTTCCCTTATGGCTATATAAAAGCTAGCCAAATTTTATACAATGCTGTTAAAAAAGGAAATGTTTTAAGTATGGATAGTAAGTTTTTTAGAAAGTTGACTGCTCCAACCGAACAAAGATTAGCTCTTTACTTGACAAAAATGCTAAAGAGACAATCAGTTCATAAAAGAGATATTTTTAAGTTAGCAGAACAATTACCAATCTATAGTAGATATCCTTCTAATATAAAGAAAGCTCTAGACAAAGTCTTAAAAAGTCTCATGGATAAGGGCTTCTCTCTCCTTAAAGAATCTCACTATGAGAAGTCTGCTAATAATAAAAGCGAGAATATTGTCTTCGTTAAAGCTTTGACAAAACAAAAATCTAAGCCAAAAGAGCAGATGGAGGATTATAAAATACAGATTTTAATAAAGGATATGCTTAGAGTTTTAGGTGATGAAAAGAGCCGAGTCTTTTATACTAAAATAGCAAAACTTTGTCCTCAGGCTATGATCCATCGTGCCTTAAGTGAAATTAAGCAAGATTATTCTTATACCTCTATTCGGAAAAGCAGAGGAGCTATTTTTACTGACAAGATAAAAAGATATGCAAAACAGTCAGGGATAGACTTAGAACTTTCTACTCGGTGAGTTGAAGAAGAGATAAATAAATCCAAATAGGAGGGAAAGGATGAACAAGGTAGAATTAGTGGAGGAAGTAAGTAATCAGACAGGTATTACCAAGAGGCGGGCTAGGAATGTACTGAACGCTATGACTAAGGCTATTACAAATGCTCTTTCTAACGGCGAAAAAATAACCTTGGTTGACTTTGGTACTTTTCGAGTGGCGCACAGGAAAGCAAGAGAAGGAAGGAATCCTCAGACAGGGGAAAAACTAGAGATCCCGGCAAAGAAGGTGCCTAAATTTAGAGCAGGCAAGAACTTAAGAGAAGCAGTAAGATAAAAATAGCAGGGTATAAAACGCTCCTCTCAACCTCATTACGTAAGAAAAATAGGGACAAAAAGAATAGGAAGGCTCCTCTAAGTGGAGGCAAAGCTACTGAATGCCAAGCGCAGGGAGCGTAAGCTCCCCAGCACGGTTAAAAAAATGCACATTATCGGAATTTATCGGATTCTCTCTTCTCAAAAATGAGAGTGTAGAGAATCAAACTTTGCTTTGTATAGCTTTTGTATAGCTTTACTGCAAATTATGGCATAGAGGTGTTCTTTTATACTTTCTTTCACCGTGTTCATCTTCTTTCATTTTTGTTTAATCCCAAGCAATATAGAATTTATCAGGATTTTAGCTTTTTTATCTGCCTTAATAAATCTTTCCAAGCTAAGCCTTGTCCTCGTTTTTTATTTTGCTAGAGTGAGTCCCTTTTGGATTGTTGTTCATAGTCGATTTCGTGCAAAGATTGGTTGACATATCTTAGAAAATGTTATTTTTCTGTTCTCTTAATAATAGAAGTAATCTTCTTAAGCATCTTGTATGTTTCTGGAAAATGCTCTTTTATCGTTTTTTTTTGTTCTTCTGTTAAAATAGGGTGATTGGTAATGAAATGATCAAGCTTCATCCCAGCATTCCACTTATTGGTATCCCACTTACCTTTGGTTATAAAGGAAGAGTTCTTTATCTCTTTTAACCTTTCAATCATAAATTTTTCTATTCCTTTCCCGCATATTTTCCTAAAAGCGTAGTAGTGGCGATTCTCCACGTCCGAGACTGCACTTTCAAAGGCCTTTAAACCACCCCAATCTCCCTCCTCGATCTTGCCAAAGTGCTCTTCTAAAACCTTAAATGCATTAAGACTTATATGAGTTTTCTCTTTTTCCTCGGGTGAGAAAAACTGCCAAATCTCAGTCTTTTGTATATCTTGAATCTCATCAATCCCTGCCTCAACCCAAGCCATAAGTTTTTTGTATTGTGGCCAAAATTTAGTGATAATCCTGAGTTTATCTTGGACCTTCTTGGTTTCTTCCTCCATCCTTGCCCTTTCAGTTGCAGGGAGAGCTTGTGCAGGCTTTTTCTCTTCCTCTATCTCTGGAAGCTCACTTATTCTCTCTTGATCCTCTTGTTCTTCTTTAGTTGTAAGCTGAGAAAACTTCTCTTTCCAACCTCTCTTAGTAATGCCGAGAGTTTCTACGCATAAGAGAAAGTCATACACTACCGAGCGAAGGACATCCTCTACTAGGACGTTAGGCTCCACCAGCATGAGCCGCGAGAGGGTGAGAATTTCCAGAGGATAGGAGCTAACTGGTGAGTCTTTTTC
Source organism: Candidatus Aenigmatarchaeota archaeon (assembly GCA_030619735.1). Classification (GTDB taxonomy): domain Archaea; phylum Aenigmatarchaeota; class Aenigmatarchaeia; order QMZP01; family JAUXAV01; genus JAUXAV01. The sequence goes on from JAUXAV010000009.1 coordinate 18,380, forward strand.
CACACATGAGAATAGGAGCTTCTCTAAAAGAGAGTGATACTTATCTGGGAGTTTTGTTATTCTGGGTCTCAAAGCATAAATATCAACCCGGGGCCCGCTTGGGGAAGAAAGGTATTTTTTCAGCTTTCTCGCTATAATAGAAGTGGGCTTGTTCAATCTACCCCGGAGAGAACTGGTATCGAGGGGGATGCTCCTTCGAATATGGGAATCTTTTATCCCAAAGGCCCTCAACCCCACAAGGCCTTCTTCCATGTTAAAGATGAGCAGAGCGCAGCATTTTTTGGTCACAAGTTTGTCTTCTACAGGAAACTCTCGACGATCGTCTAGAAAGAAGAAAATTGATTTTTTAACTCCCTGCGAGGGGGGATCATCGCACTCATCGAAAGTCATGAATATCTCATTAAAATAAGAAGTAGGAATCGCTTTAAACCCCTCCTTTGTTTGCTCATGTCTTAGGCTTAACTCCCGGGGAGCTGCTACTGGAATAAGGTATATATTTTTGCCAGGGTTCAGACCCAATAGGTAACAAATAATTTCCGCCAAGGTTGTCTTTAAGCTCTGTGTGGGTCCAAAAGCTATTGGTGTCGGCCAACCCCTGTCAAAATAGGATAGAAGATGGGCCTTCCCTACAACGGTATCTAGTATCAGACGGAAAAAGGCACGGTACTGCTCTAAGGGAAGCATGCTTATAAGCTTTCTCAGCTTCGGGTGGGTCAGCTTGGGTATTATCGTGGCTACAAGCACCTGCTCAGCTACTTGCCTACCCTTTTTGGTCAGCTCATACCATCCCCATCGGGGGGAGTGGATGAGCCTATATTTCTTCTCCTTTACAAGGCGTCTTTCAAGAACCTTCTCTGAGGAAATTTCCTTGAGGAGGTCCTTCCTTTTTTTTTGCCCTTGTAGGAGAAGGCGAAAAATTTTTTTGTCTTTCTCGTCAATGCGCAT
>JAUXAV010000167.1 GCA_030619735.1 Candidatus Aenigmatarchaeota archaeon
ACCTGGACATCCCAATCATATCCCGATACAACCCTGAAGAGATATTAAGGACCCTGGAGAAGCAGGATGCAATAGCAATAAAGAACAACGGCCTGCTGTTTTTGGGCGCCTCCCTGAAGGATGCAGGAAACCTGATAGTCCAGAAGCACACTGAGGAGTTCAGGATGAGGCTTGGGAGGACGTTCTAAATAACACTGCAATTTAACGGACACCTTTTCCTATAACCCCTTCTTATGTTGAACCAGAAATTTTTCTTTACAAGGCGGAAGCCCCAGCCCCTCCCAATTCCTGTTTTTCAGACACAATGTCCCATCGCATTGCATGTATTGCCGCCCGGATGGGTTTTGCATTGCTCGTCAGTCAGGCATCTGCAAGCGAAAGGCAAATTCCCGACATCCGAAAGCCTGGTCGCGGAGAATATTATCTTCACATACTCATCCGTCTTCTCGAACAGCGACGGCTGGTTGTAATGGGAGCCATCAGGCAGTTCCACCTTCTTCCTTTCGGTCCCGTCAGCCTTCATGGTGAAAATCTCTGCATATAATGTCCTGCCTTCAAACCTGAGGTGCCATATGAGCAGGTTTTCATTGTCAATCCATGTCGGAACACCATCCGCTGTGTTCGGGTCGTCCCCGAGATATCGGGCGGATATGTCCTTTTCCGTGAGCGGCTTGTCGATATCTACAACGAATATGTGCCTGCCAAGGACCCCGCCGGGTATTATTTTTCTCATGAATGCCACCCTCCTGCCGTCAGGGGAGATATGCTGGTCATTGTCCCCCATGCTTGTGTCGTTTCCACCTGCGGACACAACCGGCCTTCCATTGGCGTCGCGCGGGTATGCCAGAAGCGTTTTGCCGGAGCCGTCCTCCTTCATTATCCATGTGCCCCTGTTCATGCCCGGGGCTGCCTCAGGGTCAATCATGGTGGTCGGGAAAAAGCCAGGAAACACAACAGTATCGCCTACCTGATGGGGGTCGGACGGCCTGGGCAGGGATACGTATGTGCCGAGGCTTTCAACAAAGACGGTTGTCAGGGTCGTGTTGAGCACCTCTTCACGTATGATATCCATGTTTTCATCCAGGAACAGGTGGTGCAGCTCCGAGCCGCTCTCATCAGCGCTTATGTAGATGAGCTTCCTTTCACCCGCCCAGGAAGCCAGGGCACGGGCCATGCTGCCGCTCGGCTTGAAAAAGCTCTTAACCTCCCCGGTTTCCAGGTTCATTACCCCAACCTCTGTCCATGTGTAAGGGTTGTCCGGGTCCTCCTTTGCGCAGTCGTGCCTGATTATTTCATTGTAGCGGGTGAAGCTTATCCATTCCCTGTCCGGGGAAACGAATACATGGTTGCTCTGCCTCCACCAGTTCGAGGCAATGAGCTCCATGCTTCCCTCTATGTATTCAAGGGTCTCTGGATCAAGCAGGGCGGTATAAATCCCGAACGTGTCCCTCCCGGTGTCTGCGGGCGGGCAGTCCCCCGGGCAGTTCTGGGAATGTTCCCCTGACTCGCACCTGCCGTTGCCGCACGAATTCTGCACGCAGCCGCTGACCAGGATTATCCCCAGTATGACAATCCCAAACAAAATATGCTTTTTATTTGCCATATTTAATATATATATTGAGCTATTAAATTTTTCTCTTCTCTTCAAATGAAAGCTCCTTCCAGTGCCTTGCTGCAGGGGCATTTCCTTTCCTGGGGGATTTTCCTTATGGTCTCGGCCAGGAGGTTCTTGACCTTTTCTATGTTCTCCTTGACCCTGTTCACCACTTCCTTTATGGAGACCGGCTGCTCCTTAAAGGTATCATAGTCCGTTACCATTGCGATTCCTGCATAGCACAGTTCTGCCTCCCTGGCCAGTACGCATTCGGGCACCATGGTCATGCCTATCACATGCGCCCCTATCGACTGGTAAAATCTACTCTCGGCCCTGCTGGAGAACCTGGGCCCCTCAATGCATACGTATGTCCCCTCCGGGCGGAAGCTCAAATTCAGGGCCTTTGCTGTTTCTGTCAGTATGTTCCTGAGCTCCTGGCAGACAGGGTCCGCAACCGAGATATGGCATACCTTCCCCGGCTTGTCATAGAATGTGGAAGCCCTGCCATGGGTCCTGTCCAGGAACTGGTCCACAAAGACGAAATCACCTGGCTTTATCTCCTCCTGGAGAGAGCCCACTGCATAGGGTGCCAGCACCCTGGTAACCCCCAGGCTCTTCAGGGCCCAGATATTGGCCCTGTAATTCACCAGGGAGGGGCTGAACCTGTGGTCTGAGCCGTGCCTGGGAAGGATTGCAATGAGCTTTCCCTCATAAACCCCGAGCGTGATTTTGTCCGAGGGCTTGCCAAAGGGGGTCTCAATCTCCACCTGCCTCGCTTCCTTCAGGAGCTCGGGGTCATAAACCCCTGTCCCGCCTATTATCCCTATCTGGGCCTTGTCCTGCATAATCCCTATTTTCAACCCCAGACTTTTAAATGTTTGTCATACAAGAATCTATCATGCCCAGGATGGTTACGTTTGGTGTTGTTGCGCTGGACAATGTCAAAACACCCCACGGAGA
>JAUXAV010000309.1 GCA_030619735.1 Candidatus Aenigmatarchaeota archaeon
CTGTCACAAAATCTTCTAGGGTTGTTACTGCGAATGCGCCGAATGCTAGCGTAGCCCCTGCCATTAAGGCAGCAAGACCACCTGCTAGTATTCTTTTGATTTCCATTTTTAATCCTCCGTTTTTATATTTGTGCCCCTTGCGAGGCACATTATCCAAGCCCCCAAGCCGGAATACTCCAGCCTAATGAAACCCAGATTGATAAGTAGTTTGTTCCGCTACCTATATATATCTATAGTGAAACAGTTTACAGGACAATATGAAACTATTTTTTAGGGTCTCTATTTCAAAAAAGGAGTTCATTTTGGCTTCCTAATTGTTCCAAAAGGATTTTTTGGTCTTATCAGGCTTACAGGGTTTAAGTCTGTACTACAACCCCGCCCGCGCCTGCTGCAGCAAACCTGTGCACCATGTCCGAGATGGAGTTCAGGATTCCCTGCGCCTCCCCGGCATCCATTGCAAGCTTTTCAGGTTCAAGGATTTCCAAAGCGCTTGGGCCATAGTTCATGACAAGGAATACAATCGTTTCAAAGTTCTCGGAAACCAGTTCAATCTCCACCACAATGGAATACGCCTTTTCTATGTTCTTTCCCCTTAAGGGCTTCTCAAGCTCTTTCATCTCCTTGAAATCCTGCTTGTATATTATTATCTTTTTCTCATTGCCCATCTTCCTGATATGGGTCTCCAAAGCAGACTTCGCGGCATCCGGACTGATGGCTAAACATTCTATCATCATCCAGGTCCTTATCCAGCCCTCTTTTATCTTCTTCTCAGCCTTCTCCCTTAGCTTTTTGTCATCCATACCAAATCATTCCTTTGGGTATTTTTATGCTTTTGCCATGCGGAGGATTTTGTCTATTTTTCCCTTAAGCTCTTCCCTTTCTCTGCTCTCAAAATAGCCCTCTATCTTACCGGCCAATTTCCCGTCCCTGAAAAATAACAAGGCAGGAAGCTCTTTTATTTCATATCTATCAGGCAAAGAGTTATTCTTTACTTCCATCTTCCTGTATTTTATGTCAAGGCCTTTGAATAAATTTTTTAAAGGAATAGAGCGGAGCAGGCATTGTATGGAATCATCCCTGAACAATTCCAATACAGCGGGCTTGGTTGACCTGAGGATTTGGATATCAAACTTGCTCTCTGGGATAAGGAAGGCTGAGGATATGGGCTGCGCCCCGTATCTGTCCACAAACAGGTCTGAAACCTTCCTCGGGTCCT
>JAUXAV010000259.1 GCA_030619735.1 Candidatus Aenigmatarchaeota archaeon
ATGCACTACCCACCCTGGGCTCGCCCCCCAATTCTTCCAATGTGAACCAGTCCTTTTTCATAGCCTGTATCACCGCCTCGATGCGGGAATCTACCCCCAATTTATTAAAAATATTCCTTAGATGACTCTCAATAGTACGCACACTGAGGTGCAATTCCTGAGCAATGTCATTATTACTCATCCCGCTAGCCACCATCTTGAGTATAGAGGCCTCCCGCTCAGTCAAATCCGAGGGCCGTCCTCCTGCCAGCTCAACTTCTGATAGTATTTTTATTAGCGCTTGGTATTTGGGACAGTTAGCAACAGGCACTTGGCATTTGGGACACGCTTCTTCCCAGTGATGCACACATTGTTCATTACTCATCTGTGCCTGCCCTGCACTCAATCTAGTGTGCCCCAATGCTCGACTTTATCTTGCGAAGCTCCAATCCTATAAACATCGTTACCAATAATTGTAAAGTTGAATAAATGGTTATCACTAGCATCAAGACCAATCCAGTAGCTATCAGCAAGTGCAGAGAGCGTTAAATCTATGGCAAAGTTATCACAGTCATAGGTTCTATATATCCATTTGTTCTCACTAATCGGGTCATCTTCGAGCCACTGCTCTAGCTCCTCTACAGAGCTAAATTCGTTATAGCCACAAAGACCAGTTGCTTTTTCATAGAAGACAGTTTTCCAATGTTGGGCCTCTTTTTCATTAAAATCAATAATATCCTCAAGCTGTGATATTTCTTCTTTGTACGAGGCTACCTGCTCCTTATACTGTTCTATCCTATCTTCGGTTTGTGCTCTCTCGCCTTCATACTGCTGAATCTGATACTCAAGGAAAGCGGATTGCTCCTCTTTAATGATAAGCAAATCACTGAGCCTGATATTATCTTCACGGTACTTACCAATGAATCCACCAAGCACCGCTAATGCTATAACAATAGGAATTATTACTTTTATTTTCACTTTTCCTTCAGTCTAAGAAACTGAGTGCCTTATCCCGTAATGTATGCAAACATGAGGTCAGTTGCTGGCGCTCTTCTTCAGATAGGGAAGACATTATCTGGCGGATGGACTCTTGCTTGGTTGATTGATAATAGGCTTGCCGTCCCTTGTCGGTTAAGGCGACTCTTACCAGGTTCTTTCTATCCAAGTCCTTGAGCCTCATCACCAGTCCTTTCTTTTCCATCCTGCTCAGGATACCCGCCTGTCCGGCGACTGAGTGAGGCTTTAGGAACAACCGCCGCGATATCTCAGTAGCTGTTGCCTTGAGGCCAATAGCTTCAATAACCAACAAAGTAGCAGCCTGGGCGGCAGAAATATTGTATTGGTTCAGTTCTTTCTGCCTAGCCTTCAATACTGCGTCTCTCACCTGGTTTAGCAAAACCCACAGCCTGTAATCTTGGTCATTAAACATTTTTTCCTGCTTGGCCATATTTCCTCCTCCTGTAGGACTAGGGTGACTATATTCCTATGCTTAAAGTTACCTTTGGGGGATTGGAGTGAGGCACATACGACATTACACT
>JAUXAV010000288.1 GCA_030619735.1 Candidatus Aenigmatarchaeota archaeon
AGGTCAATACTAGCGTCTTTATCACCTACAAGGGCTTGTAGGGCTTTGACGCTACCTAGTGCCTCTACGCTGTCAAAGTGGACTAGGCAATTCTGCTCGGTAGGTATCAGCCTCTTATAATCGGGGTATGTGCCACCAAGAGCAACGAACTTGTAGCGGATAATATCAGTTTCTACAAGTAGCGTCTTGATGTCCTCACCCTCAAAGCTGACCCTTGCCCTCTTTGCCTTGCGTAAAGCACTAGCCACACCCTTTAATTCATCAATACCTATGAGTGCCTGTCCGCTACCCTCATAATCAAGGGTAGTTTCTGACAGGATAACTCCGTCAGTTGCCACTAGAGCAAGTTTGCCCTCATCAGCGTTGAAAAAGACAGCACTCATAATAGGTTTCTCGCTGTCCCTACTAGCAAAGGGAATTGTCTTGCTTATAGCGTCAGCTAACTCGGTAACACCCACATTAGGCACTATTGAGTAGTTAGGGCTGACCCTGACCTCACAAAGCGTCATAGGTGTTTTTTCGGGGTCTAACCAATGGCTATCGGGAATAGTGCTGACTAATTGCCCACAGATAACCTTTATCCCTTTAGTTCGCTTCCCGCTGACACTAGAGGGTGCTACCTTAACGGTATTGCTACCGCCAAGTGCTTTAAGGTAAGTCAGTAAGCCTCTCCGCCCTACAGTAACACCCGACAAGGTAACCCTTGCCGACAATGCCCTTGATAGGGCTTTGATTAGCACAGCCAAGTGTGTTACAAAGCCTTCGCCTGACCTTTTGCCCACGATATTCAGTTGTTCCAGTTTAATCACCCCTTTTGGCTATCCGATAGTGGGCAAACTATCGGCTTCACCTAGTAGTTAGCTTCTCGCTAGTCGCTTACGCTGACCTAGCGAGTGCTACCATTATTACTACTGTAAAAAGGGGTCAAAATGCGACATTTATTTTAGGGCTTCAAATAGGCTCAATTGAGTTCGCTTTCGGTATCTCTCCAGATACTTTTGGTCTTTTTTCGGTAGGGCTTTACCCTCTAGCTTCTTTGTGGCTATCTCAACAAGCCTCATAGGGCAACCCAGAAGCCAAGTTTCAGCGTCTAGCCAAGCGTCAAGGTCTATTGCGTTATCGTCAGCTATCGTGTCTAACAGCCTGACCTCATTACCCTCATAGTCAGCTATAGGCTCGTCAAGGCTTAATATAGTAGGCTGACGCTTCTCCCTTCTCCAATAGAGTGCTACCATTAGAGAAGCTATTTTGTAGGCTCGGAGTTCGGGCAAGGGCTTGTCATCTCTTTGCCTTGCTCGGTGTAGCTCTAGC
>JAUXAV010000307.1 GCA_030619735.1 Candidatus Aenigmatarchaeota archaeon
TTTCATAAAATTTAGTCTCTCTAAGTAGGTAACCCTGCATACCTCCGGCTATTCCAATCGACATTGCTGTAGCTAATAATAAGAAAAAGCCCAATTTAGCTATATTCAAATCTGGAGTAAAATTCCAGGAAATTAGCTCCGGGTGAAATATAAACATAAAAGGCAATGTATATCCTGGAATAGCTAATTTAGTAGCTTCTATCCCTACTTTCATTGCTGGAGCTCTGGCTATTGCTGCTCCGGCAAATACTGCTAACATTACCGGGGGAGTAATATCAGCTAATATACCATAATAAAAAACAAACATATGAGGCAGGATAAGATGAGTATCTTCAGCCATTAATCTAATTAAAGCCGGGGCAATCAAAGTAGCCATTATAATGTAGTTAGCAGTAGTAGGTATGCCCATTCCCAAGACCAGAGAAGCTAAAGAAGCTAAAATTAAGGCGACAGGTAAAATCCCCCGCGAAACTTCAAACACGATTCCGGTAAATTTAAGTCCTAATCCGGACATAGTAGTAATCCCTACAATTATTCCTGCTGCTGCGCAAGCTACCGCTACCGTAGTAGCAGAAACACCTGCTTCAGTTATAGCCTCTAAAAATTTCTTCGGGGTTAACCTGGTCTTTTTACTAAACATGCTAACTATAATTAATACTACAATACTGAGTACTACTGATTTTTGTGGGGAATAACCCTGGACTAATAAATAAATTAAAGCAAAGATAGGAGCTAATAAAATCCATCCTGTCTTTAAAGTTTTTAATAGATTGGGTAGCTGCTCTCTGGAAAGACCGCGTAAACCAATTTTTGCGGCTTTAAAATCTACGGCCATAAATAAGGCAAAATAATAAAATAAGGCAGGGAAAATTGCCGCTTTAGCAATTTCAATATAAGGAACTCCTAAAAATTCAGCCATAATAAAGGCTGCAGCCCCCATAATGGGGGGCATTATCTGACCACCAGTGGAGGCAACCGGTTCTACTGCCCCAGCAAAGACTGGACTATACCCTATACTTTTCATTAAAGGTATAGTAAAACTACCAGTAGTAACTGTATTAGCAGTAGAACTACCTGATACAGTCCCCATCATACCACTGGAAACTACTGCAGCTTTTGCTGGTCCACCTCTGGTATATCCGGTAAGGGCAGTTGCAAAATCAATAAAAAATTTACCTGCTCCAGTCTTATTTAATATGGCTCCAAATAAAATAAAGAGGTA
>JAUXAV010000325.1 GCA_030619735.1 Candidatus Aenigmatarchaeota archaeon
GCTTTCAGGGGGTTCTGGTTCATCTTTTCTTATTGTCCTGAACTTGACCAGGGTGAATAATTCCCCGTCCTTGCCCACCCTTTTCTCTGTATAGAAAATGTAATCAAGGAGTTTTCCCATCTATATTTTTATACCGAAAACTTTAACAGCGTTTGCCTTCGCAGCCTCCAGCACCTCTTCTTGGGAAATCCCCTTCACCCCGGCAATCTTCTCCGCTGAGAGCCTGATGTTCCAGGGATAGTTCCTGTTCGGGTCAAATCCCTTAACCAAAGGCTCATATGCCCCATGTTTCTGTGGAGAGAGGAAGGGGGAATCGGTCTCCAGCAAAAGCCTGTCCAGTGGGATTAATTTGGCAAGCTTCTTATGGTGCTTGGAGAAGCAGACCTGGGTGGAGACGGATATATAGAACCCCTCCTTCAGGATTTCCCGGGCAAGCTCCCTGCCCCCGGAGAAGCAGTGGAATATGCAGGCTATTCCCTGGCCCCTGACCATCTCAAAGCAGTCCTGCTCCGCGTCCCAGGAATGGATTACCAGGGGCTTTTTCAGCTCTTTCGCCAGGCGGATGAACCTGCTGAAAATCCCTTTCTGCATTTCCCTTTTGCCGGGGTCCTGCTCCCAGTGGTAATCAAGGCCTGCTTCACCTATGCCTTTGACCCTTTCCTTGTTTTCCTTTATCAGGTCCAGGATTTTCTCAGCGTCCTTTTCCGTCCCCCCCTCTGTGGGATGGAAGCCCAGGGTTAGGAACAGGAAATTGGGATATTTACTGCAGACCTCCAAAGCCAGAAGTCCCTCCCTGTACCTGGCAGAGCTGACAATCACAGCAGAAAGCTGATTCCTGCACTCCTCAATTACCTGCTCCCTGTCCTTGTCAAAGTCAGGGAAGCACAGGTGGGCATGCGTATCAATCATACAAAGCTTTTTGGTTGGAGATAAATAAATCTTTCGGTTTTCCGAAAATAATCCGCATCAATCATTCATTGTATCGTTCTGCTTCTGCAATACAGTCTGTCTTGCCTGCGACATCTGCTTCTGGTATTGGGCCATATGGTCCGAAAGATACTGCTCCCAGTTTTCAGTGTTCCATATCTCAATATGGTCTCTGACCC
>JAUXAV010000189.1 GCA_030619735.1 Candidatus Aenigmatarchaeota archaeon
CTATAGCAGTAATCCTTGCCCTTGTAGATGAAGCAGTTGCATGGTGTGGCTCTGGCTGTAGCTTCATCAAGGATTGCTCCCGGGCTGCCAGCCTCCTCAATGCCGAAGTGGAGTAGTAGCTCGTGGGTGGGGGGCATTTCAAGGCGGATTTCCTCTCTAGCTATTTCACGGACTCTTGCCTCGTCAATCATTACTCACCTCCCCTTTCTCTTTTTCTCTTCTCTACGAATTGCCGTATTGATTCCCTAACCTCACCGCAGGTTTCGCACTCCTCCTCGGGGATTGCCCACAACCGGCTTATGAACTCCTCGGTGATGGCACTTGCCCTGGCGGCTGCCTGCTCCATGGATTCCACATCCTTGATAGCAGTGATGGCATGCCTAATTTCCCTGGAGCCTTTTAATGTCCAATTGGCGAGGTCTTTCTCGGCACCCTTCAGCTTGACGGTTTCGTCTGGAGCGAGGTCGATCCTCTCCATGGCATTGAGCTCATCGAGGGCAATGCGGATTCGCCTTAGTGCTTCAGGGTCTTTTATGCCTTTGTCCCGGGCAAATCGCATTCCTTCCGAAAGGGCTGATGAGGAAGTGGACAGATGATCGCGACAGCACGGAATGCAGGCTGTTCCTGTACCTACCGCCGTTTTAGTGGTAACTATCGTCTTTTCCTCGGAAGGGGCTTTATTTTGCTCCTCAACCCTTAAAGACGAGGCAACCTCACTGATTTCTTCACGTCCTGTTTTAATCAGGTCTCGGGCATCACTAACTATTTCCTTAATTGGGTTTGCCTTCTTTATAATTTCAGATACTCTTGGTGGCTTGGGAAATCCTCCCGGTTTGGGTAGTTTTGGTAATGGCATCTCTAACCTCCTACCCTAATTATATCATCAAGGCCAAAGAGCAACAATCGGGTGGTGGCCAAGGGTAACTTTGTATCGGGGTTTCCCCTCATAGTTTGTTACCTGTAGAAAACCCTCTCCGCCAGTTCATCTAGTGCTTGTGCCTCTACGGCCTCTTCGCTTATAGCCTGAGTTAACTCCTCTTTTACTCCTGCCGGGAGTAACCCCGGCGGCTTGCCGAACACCCCGCGCACTGTTCCTTCTAAGGCCCCGAGTCTTCGGTCAACCATCTTTATCGCCTCAGACATAATGCCATATTCGTTGGTAGCGCTAGCCTCTTTTCTGGCCCTGGCAAAGTCTGCCCTTATTTCAGTCAGAGCGTTGTTAAGATTAGTGATTTGCCCCTCAAGCCTCTCCTTTTCCTTCTGCTGAAGTTCCTCCCGCAGGCCTTTTACATCTTCCCTTAATCCTTTAACATCCTCGCTTTCACCCTTCCCTCCTTCCTCTGTTAGCTTCTTGTATATCCCTGATAGCAGGGTTTTAGTATCATCATCACTACCAAGCAGACTTTTTAGCTTTATTAAATCATCCACGGAGTCAAGGAATCCCTTGCCTTCTTTGCCGCCACCGAATACTGAGCGTATTGTCTCCATGCTCTTGGCTTGCGCAGCTAAAATTTCAAAGGGGTCTGCTGTTTCTCCCTTTTCCTGAGACTTTTTCACTGCCTCAAAGGCCAGGAGTTCCATACCGCTGATTTTGGCATTTGGATTCAGCTGCCAATGGCCATCAGCGTCGAGCGTGAATGGAGGTTCCTTGCCACCCTCCTCAGCCTTTGCCTTAGCCTCTTCCTCTGCCTTAGTCTGTTCCTTTGCCTTTTTTATTCTATCTGAGAGAGTTTCTGCCTCAGACATGGTAAGGGCGGTTTCCTCTCCCTTGGCCGCTCTTATTGCCCCTGTATCCGGTTCAACAAAGAACTTGGCTTTTCTCTTTTCCTCCTCCGCTTTCTTTGTCTCCTCTTCCTTCTCTTTTGCCTTTATCTCGGAGGTCTTTAAACCAGCTGTTTTTAGCGCCTCCTCTGGGACCTCAACTCCCTTCTCAGCAAACCACTGCTCTAAAATTTGTTTTCGTTTTACCGGGCTGATGTATTCGTGCCATGTAGCTAGCCTTCCAGCCAGCCGTTCTGGATATTCAAAGACGCGCTCACCGCCCGTTCGGCTAATATTTTCGGCTATTGTTTCTGTTTTAAGGGTCTTTGTTCCAATACCGAATTTTTGAAGAAGCTGCGTGAAAGCCAATTCCTCCTGTGGGACTTCTACTTTATCCTCCTCCCCTGTACCTTTAGGCTCCTCTCCGCTTGTCATTTTCTGTCCTCCTTAAATATTCGAGCTGTTTTATTCCCTTGTTTGTTAGAACCCACTTGCCTTTTT
>JAUXAV010000256.1 GCA_030619735.1 Candidatus Aenigmatarchaeota archaeon
CATAAACCCAGTGGTCTTTTGACCACCTCTCTACCCAAACAAAAACGGTAGTATTGCAATCAGGCATGGTGAAAGTGGCAGAGCGAGTTACATATGACCCACTAGTAATAACCTGGTCTATTGAACCAATAACATAATCGCGGTAAAGGTCTGGGACGGCATATATCGTGGCTTTATAAGAGTAGTCGTAGGGTGAAACGTTTCCTATTGTGATGGACGCATTGACCCTATTGCCTTCCTTGGCGCTACTAGGAGCATCTATTAAGATTTCACAGGGTACTACCTCGGGCTCAGGCTCGGGCTCAGGCTCGGGTACCCCTAGACTGACAACTTTTGTGGTGTAATTATCGAAATCCCAATAGTCGATAAACCGATATACCATGACCAAAACGATAGTATCCCAGGCAGGCATGTTGAACGACCCACTGATGGTTTTGTATGCCCCCCTTCCGATAATTTCCTCAAAGGTGTCAAGTAAATCTCCGGGGGCTGGGACTGCGTATATATCTCGGACCGCATATAGCTTCACCCTGAACGGATAAGAATCCGCCGAGATATTCGTTACCCGGGCAGATACCGAAACCCGGTCACCTTCTCTAGCGCTATTCGGGGCTGTTATCGAAATACTACTAAGAGCCATTAGCTCTCCTTAATAAAAAAAGCTGGCTACCTTTTCAGGTTGTCAGCCCCTTTTTCTACTTAATTTAATCGCTAGACTATTTCTTGGCTTCCTCCTCCTCGAGGAAGGCTTTCAAGTTGCTTATCTCGCTTCTCTTATAATCCTTCCTTTTTTCCATTATAGAGGACAGTTCTTCATTTTGTCCAGCGAGCTCTGCTAGTACCATTTCCGGGGTCACCCCCATCCTGGCGAGGGTATTGCCATCCTGTTTAAGCCTTTTCTTCTCCTCGGGGGAACAGCTTTTGAGGTAAATGCCGATTATGCTTTTGCCGGCATCGGCTACGGCTTTGAGGTCGTCCAGGCCCGCCTTTTCAATTTCCTCCCTAATCTGGCGAGCAGCTTTTATCGCCAAATAGTGCTTAACCGACCTTTCCATGAAAGTCATACGCTCTTTATATCCTCCCTGGTATATATATGGTGACAGACGGGGCAGTCAAACTTTTCAAAGTCCCCCGGCGGGATCCTAAACTCCGCATGGCACTGGCTACATTCATAGACCTGTGATTCCTCTGTTGCTGTTTGCTTGGTTCCGGAGCTGCCCTTACCTTCGCTTGCTGCCACCTTGATGGCAGCCACGAAATCACTAACATTCTCCCTCGCTACCTTGGCCAACCCCATTAAGGCGGTATGGCTCTCATCAGCCCTCCTTTGCTCACCGAGAAAACCGAGATATTTCATCATTGGCTCCAGATTAGCATAAACAGGCTTGCCCTCCTTATCAAGGACCGGTTGGCCATCGCTGCCCATGACCGGGAATGGGAGCATAGCCGGCATGCCAGAGTTAGGAGAGCCTTGCTGTATCTTTATTAAAATGGGTTTGCCGGCTTCCTGCTCCACCAGCTCCTGGTTT
>JAUXAV010000267.1 GCA_030619735.1 Candidatus Aenigmatarchaeota archaeon
ATACTGGTGGCTGGGGTTCGATTGTGGCCATGCTTGGGACCGTGTCCCTTATATCCCGGTCGAACTGGGCGGCACCTACAAGAACTTCCGATATGTCAGGCGAGAGACCGAAGACCTGGCTGAGCAAGTACTCACGTTAGAGTTTATAGATTGGGAGTTCACCTGGGTATGGCCCTTACTACTGCCTCCCAGAGCTGCACGCAAGATATGGAGCAGGAGGAGGAAAGGTGGCTACTAAATTACCAAATTACACTGTGACGGTTAATGCATTTGAGGCTGGGGTCCTGATGGGTATGATTGAGAGTGCCGAAGAAAGACTTAAACCTTCTCTCCGGGGGTTACGGGGCCAGCTTATAGCCATGAAAAGGGATCTTGAGAAGGCCGAGGGGGTTGTGAAGACAATTCTGCCTAACGGCATGCTGGAGATTAAAGATGTAGACGGGAACCGCATAATCCGGGCACCCTACTCCTGGGAAATAGAGGGCAATTAGCATAAGCGTATAACCGTTACACACGAAGGAGGAAAGTATGCCGAGAATTGAGGAAATGTATGCCTTCGTCGCTGAAGACTCGGGACCTGACGATGAAGGAGTTGTGGCTATGAGTGTCGGCGATGTAATGCTGCCCTTGGTCGGCGCCGATATGGCCCGGGTAGAGAGCCTAAAGCCGATAGCCCAGGATATAGCATCTCAGACAGGAAAGAAAATAAAGCTGATCCACTTCACCAACAGGGAAGACCTTGGAGACGTGTAATATCCAAAAGGAGGAAACAATGCCAGTATTGGAGATTGTAATTAAGGGAAAGTTTGTCACAGGGACGACCATTGATGATGAAGAGCAGGCGAAGAAGCAGTGTGAGGAAATGCTTCTAGCTGGATTAGAAGCTGGTGGTGTATCGGACTCGAAGGGGCATGGGCTCTTCCAATGGGTTAAAGAGTCTATTGGCGCTGAGCGACTTTAAGAGGCAAAATGGAAATCTATGTCGGTAAAGACGAAGGCGAATGGCCTAAAGGAACAAGGGTTAGGAAAGTGCGAAGTGAACCTGGGGACACGCATCAAGACGGTGCTCTGGGCGCAATAGTAGGCGCTTGGGGGCCACTGCCCGCTACAAAGAGAGCAGAGCTTATACCAGAACTTGCTAAGCAGGGTATAACCGAGGACGTGGTGTGCATTTACTGGGTTGAATGGGATGATATCCCTGGGGTGCCAGTAACTATTACGGATTATCGACTAGAACGGTTAGAGTAGGCGTATAAGGGCTGTTACACGCAAAGGAGGCTATATTAAGGTACCAAAGGAAATATTTAAGATCAGCCCCCACGGCGTTCTTGGCGGCAAGACTATGGTGGAATACTGGAGAGATGGGAAATTTATCGCCGGTATTTATCCCCACCAGGACGGCATTCGCATCGTCAGCAAATTCATGACGGA
>JAUXAV010000156.1 GCA_030619735.1 Candidatus Aenigmatarchaeota archaeon
AGGTAGAGAGGCCAGAGTTGTCTTCCATAGTTGGTTATAATCTGGTAGTCATAGCCAGTTACCCCAGCCTGGTCTAAGGTCGTTAGCTCATCTTCATTGAGAACTATATAAAGGACCTTTAGTCCAGCCTTAATCATAGTCCCACCGAACATAGTCTTCCCAACTCCACTATCCCCGTGGACTAGGATATTGAGGTACTTGGCTTTGTCCTCAGGACCACGGGTTCTAACCTGAAAGGCCTTTATCTCAGATTTTACCTCCTTAAGTTTTTCCTCTTGAGGTTTCTCCTCCTGGGGTTCTTCTTCAGCTTTTGCCTCAGCGGGTTTTTCCTCTACAGCTTGTTCAGTTGTCATTGGTCACCTCCATACGTGGTTTTATCTGTTGCCTCATAAGGCTCGGTTGTTGGACTAGCAACACGATACTTCTTTCTTATAGGGAATTGCTCATAGAGCTTATCTTTGGGCGGTTCTTTTATCTTCTCCTGCACTTCTTGTGCCATTAGTCATTTTCCCCCTTTTCTACTTTAGTCTCTTCCTTAGGCCTACCTAAACTGGGTTGGTATAGTTCCGAAATGATATCATCCAAATCCAAGCCCTGCATCTCGGCATTACATAACTCCCAGTACTCACAACTACAACGCTTAAATGGCATGGGATACATCCTCTCGGGTGGACTTGAAAGGATATCTTGTCCAATGTGGATGAACATATCTCTGAAGTAATCTAGCTCCTGTTCAGACCTTATTATTGGTTCTCTATGGTATTTCCCCTTGCCATATTCTAGGACATTATAGAGCGTCCCAATAGCGTTAGAGACTATACAGGAGGCTACGGACTGATAGTCTATACCAAAGTCCCCTGGGCGATATCTATATCTGACTTTGTGCTCCAGGATAAGAGGCATCTCCTCAGGGGTTATCACATTGGTATCTGGAATAGCTAATAATGAGACCTCAGGAGTTAGCTCTACCTGATGACTGGTTTCCACCATAACCACATCAAAGTCGTCCTTCTCAATGGCCCAATCATGGTAGTGAGCTAGCAGGAGGCCAGAGGTCCTTATTATCTTTTCCCTCTCTTTTTGGATCTCGGGAAGATTAGACTTGATAGATTTGTCTAGGCAGGTGGAGGTGAGAGCCTCAAAACTCCTTGCATCAGGTTGGAGTTTATAATACTCAGCTAGGGCCCCCCCAATTACTAGTCCCAAGGACATTGGAGCTTCCTTCCGTATGCGGACTAATTTCCGATTATAGCGCCAGTAATAGGTCCTCTTACAACGAACCCAGCGCTTTACCCTAGAAGGGCTAAGAGTTATCCGGTCTGCCACCAGACAGCCTCCTAAGACGGTCTACCTCTTGGGGAGACACACGGTATCGACCCCCCAACTTTACAGCCCCCATCAAACCCTGTTTTATCCAACGGTAAGCGGTCTTCCGGTTAATTCCCAATTCCGTAGCCACTTCCTTTGGGGTGTAACTTGATGCCATTGTATTCATTACTATGCTATTATATCCTATACAGTCCTCTTTGTCAATTAAGCCCAATACATACAACTTAGCCCCACTAGAAACCTAATGGGGCTAAGCTATGAAGGAACTGGAGGAGTCCTAGGAAGAGGGTCACGACCTCCCTTTGCCGTCCTTACCGTGCTTTTGCGGGTCCCTTTCTGAGCACTAAGTGCCTTCTCTGAGGACTCGTTGGTGTGCAGAACCCTCTCCCTAAGCTTTAGATTTACTCCTCCTCTTCTTCAGCGGCCGCTGCTTTTGCTTCCTTGGCCTTGGCCTTCTCAGCTACAGCATTCTTGATCTTGGAGACCACGGCATTTACTTCCGCGGGAAGGAACTGCCACCGCTGCCTCTTCTCTCCCTCTCCACGAGCGGCCAGCTTCCTTAAGATAGAGCGGGCCTCCCGGGGCTCTACCCCCGCCTTCTTAGCAACCTCTTTTAAGGCCACCATTTCGGGCTCCTTCTTTTCCTGGGTCTTTGCTTTCTCCCCTGTCATGGCTTACCTCCTTTCGTAAGTATTATCTTTTGATAATGCCATTGTATCATAGAGTAACCGAAATGTCAATGACTGGGATAAAATTGTATTTGTGGGTTAGTAACCCAGATGTAACCTACACATATACCCAGATCTTTAGCCCCTCAATACCGGGCGGGTAAACTTTTATTTAGCCAACTGCTTTTGAGCGCAAGTAATGAAAGACCGTGCATATCTTTTTTTACTTTTACTCCTTTCCTACCCGCCCAGTATTCAAGGCACTACTCGTTCTTTAGGCAGTACCGTCTGCTCATAGAGGGTAGGCAGCACTGCCGCTAGGTGGACAATTTCAATCCTGAATTTATCGGTGGCCCCGTTGCCAAGGTACTCTGAGCTCATCTGCCCCAGCTGCTCCTGGCAGACGAGTAATAGCTTGGGGATATCCTGCCTTCCCCACTTGGTCAGATTGGCCTCCCTTTGAAGCTCTACCCTGTTGTTGAAGTCAATGTTCACTTTACTCCTCCTCTTTATAGGTATTCACCTACTGTCTAATAACACCTTAGCCTCCTCCCTATTTCTGCTAGGAACTTGGTAAATAAGAGAGCCGGCAATATAAAAGGGACCGTAATCAATAGCCATAGGCCCAGGACAAACAACTGGGACCAAGCATCTAATGTTTTGAGCCTGTCTTCCATTTCAGGCATAGGCTTCCTCTAACCAGGTAAATTGAATGCGGTAAAACTCGTACTTGGCCAGCGGCATAAATCGATATCCAGCTCTCTGGAGGGACTTGGCCAGCTCAAATCGGTTACTGAATCCCCCACGCCGGGCATCGTCAACATCGAGGGCTTCCCAGGTAACCAC
>JAUXAV010000295.1 GCA_030619735.1 Candidatus Aenigmatarchaeota archaeon
TATCTATTTCAATTACCTAAAGAGGACTTTTCTGGGAAGGGCATAAATGTTGATTATGGAAAAACTTTCTATGTGGTAAAGGATGCTGAAAAAACCTTTGTGAGACCCATATCCCGTGAAAGAGTCATATTCTATGAGTCCCCTGCCCATGCCAAGATTTCACTCAGTGATGTTTTATACGCCCTGGATGGAATACCTGCAAAGGATGTGCTTGATTTTGGAGAAGGGGAATGGGCAGAGTGGAGCAACAGGCGCAGAATACCCGCATTTGTTTACAGATACAGCAAAGATGAACCAGGCGAAGAAGAGCCGGTTCACAAAGATAAGATGATTCTTGTTGCATTACCCGGCGATTCTACGCCCTTAGCGATTCTGGGAAATTATGAAAAATGTTTTAACCTGTATGCAAGGTATCCCGATAAGCACTGGGAATTTGAGGAAGGAAAACTGTTCCTTCCCCCCAATTCTAAGGGAACAGAAGAAATAATAAGGCAAAGGCTGGGGAATTTTGCCAGAGAACATAGAGATGCCTTTGAAAAATTTGATGCAGAACACAGGGGAAGCATACAAGAGGTATATGGTTTTATTTGAAAGCTCATGAAACAACAATTTAAAGGCAGGAAGATAATATAAATTATGGGGCTGATTGAGAGCATTCTTTTATACCAGGAATGGATTTGGGCTGCTGTGATTATAATAGCCTCGGTAATAGCTGCAAAGGCTGTTAATTTTGTCATGAAAAGGTATGTAAAGAAGGTGACGGCCAGGACAAAGAGCGTCCTGGATGATATGCTTCTGAAGGCGGTGCAAAGGCCGATATTCCTGGGGGTATTCCTGGCCGGGGTATATTTTGCAATCGGGCGCCTGCAGGCAGTATTGCCTTATGCAACAGAGATAAACATGGGCTTCTCTGTCATATTCATACTGTACGGGGCCTTCTTTGCTGTAAGGGTCGTCAATGTCTTCATAGAATGGTATGGAACAGAGATGGCCCATAAAACCAGGACGAAAGTGGATGAGCAGTTTTTGCCGATATTCCAGAAGATTGCATATCTTATTGTGTTTGCCCTTGCATTTGTCTGGATTCTGGGGCAGCTGGGCATAGAGATAACAGCCCTTATAGCAGCCATGGGTATTGGGGGCCTGGCCATAGCGCTGGCCCTCCAGGGGACATTAAGCAATTTCTTTTCCGGCGCCTATATCGTCCTGGACAGGCCCATAAAGATAGGGGATTACATAGAGCTGGACTCAGGGGACAAGGGAACGGTGGTGGACATAGGCTGGAGGTCCAC
>JAUXAV010000251.1 GCA_030619735.1 Candidatus Aenigmatarchaeota archaeon
CTGGACGCCGTGAGCTCACGGGACGTGCTCCTGGCGGGGTTGCCCTGGACGCCGCACCTGCTTCTGGCGTCAAGCCCCTGTCTGCGGGGAGGGGGGGGGGCGGCCCACTCCCTCTGCACCGAGCCTCTGCGTTCCACGTGAATACAATTCCTTTGTACTCAAAGGAATTGTAGCCGTTCACTCTGGACGAATCTGTGTAAGGGTGAGGGCCGAGCGTGGATCCCAGGGGCCTGGACGGGCGAGCTGCAATGCCCCGGGTGTGAGACGCGGCCCAGTGCTGGTACTCCAGCTCTGGGTCCGCGCGGTCTTTGCGTGGATCCGACTGGTAGTGAGGATCAGCCGCCCGGCCGGCCCCGGCCTGTGCAGAGTTCTGTGGCGGTGGTGTGTGGTTAAGTTGTGGATAGTGTGTGGATATGTGGTCAGGAACTGTGGATAACTGTGCGTAGCGGTCTGTTGCAGTGGCGCAGTGTGGTCAGAAACTGTACGACGAGAACGATAGTTACTTTGCCTATGTGGGGGTGTTTCCCGTTGGCCCTACGACGACTAGGATGCTCTACGCTCCTGTGCGGTTTTTTCCTGCCGTCTCGTTCGTGGGAAGCCCTGGTAAAGAGGGTTGACACTTGACGGCCGTGTTCAAGTGTCATGGTCCGCTGAGGCGGAGACCCTCTCCCTATCGCCTGATTGCCGTGGACTTAGGCGTCTCGGACCGGCTTCTCGTCCATTGAGACAACTGCGGTCAGGCTCGCCGGGAGTGCGGTCAGTTGCTCTGAGGTGGCTCTTGTTGCGCGGCGCCAACCGCGTGAGGCACGCTAACGGCTTCCCTGGTCAGAGCGGCGAGGGAGGCGTTTGTGCGGACTTGGTGATGGGTCGGGCTTTTTCGGCGGTTGGAGTTGGGTGACTGTGAAGCCGGGAAGGGTGGGATGGTCGGCTATTGCTTCGAGGGCGGTTGGGACAACGCTGCGAAGGATGTTCTCGTAGCGCCTTAGGTTGGTGCGAGTGGTGAGGAGAAGGTGGCGCTCTTTTCGCGCGAGGAGGCGGGCGGTTGTCATGGCAAGGGCCTCCGTGAGGTGGTTGATGGCAGCGTTGGTGTTTGCTTGTGCCATTTTGAGGTTGTAGATGAAGGGATGGTCTGACATTGTAGTTTGCTCCTTATATGTCAAGATGGTGTTGGTTGTCAAGTGGCGGTTGGCGCCGGACCTTTATCATAGCATGGAAGGGGGGGGTGTTGGGTGGAAACGGGGTTAATTCGAGGTTACGATTATTTGGATTCAGTGCCAGGGGGCGTAAATGGCGCGGAAAGCGAGTGCTTGGTAGCCTGCTTGTTGCCAGAAGAGGGAGACGACGTCGGGGTGGTTGTAGGTGGCGGTTAGGTTGGCGATGGTGGGGTAGGGGAGTTCAACGGGGCTGCCCCAGGCGCCCCCTGCTGGTCTGTAGACGTAGGCGATGTTGTTGTCGGGGTTGTGGAAGTAGATGCAGACATGTTCGTCTGCGCCTGGGTTGGCGATGACGTTGGCGAATTGGGATGCGGCGGGGGATAGCCCCTCTTGCTGGTCGTAGGGG
>JAUXAV010000088.1 GCA_030619735.1 Candidatus Aenigmatarchaeota archaeon
GAACGATTTAATCAGTTCTTGATTGATAAAGGAGCAGCCGGAGTTTAGTGGTGGCTAGAAAAAAAGCGGGTCTTGTCGGGGTAAACCAGGGTGCTGGGGTTTTCCGCCATGATTTACCGCCAGCTTAATTAGAGCACGCACCCCTCCCGTATCCGGAGCCCTGTGGTAATCGGGCTTAGCGGCAGGGCCCGCCAGAGAATAAAGGTGAAAACAGGTGAGAGGGCAATGAAACTGAAGACGAGGGTTTTTGAGTTATGTGATGGGAGATACCGAAACTTATCTGAGTTAGCCCAGACGATGGAAATATCGAAAGACCTAATTTACAGCGTAAGAAGAGGTGACCGTAACATCAACGGAAGGTTTATTATTGGTGCGATGAAAGCCTTTCCCGGATATAAGCTTGATGACCTTTTCTATATCTCAGAGGATTAGCTAGTGAAAAGTTTTAATAATTGGCGGCAGGGTGCTCGAAAGCTGACCAGATAAAGAGCAAGTTAGCTGGACAGCTTCACTTTGGTGCTACCAGCCTAAGGCTTTAAATAAACACGGTAAGGAAAGGAAGTTATCATGATGGAGAAGAGGGTTGGCTTTATCGGTCTTGGTATCATGGGTATGCCTATGGCCCGCAATCTAATTAAGGCCGGGTTTGAGGTCGTTGTTTATAACCGCACCGCCTCTAAAGCTGAGCAAATGGTCTCTGAAGGGGCTAAAAAGGCTGACTCACCTAAAGAGTTGGCTAAGGAAAGTCCTGTGGTCATTACTATAGTCTCCGATACGCCGGATGTGGAGAGTGTCATTCTTGGCGAAAACGGAATTATAGAGGGAATCAAAGCTGGCTCAGTGGTCATTGACATGAGCACCATTTCCCCACAGGCAACGCAAAAAATAGCTGCCCGCCTCAGGGAGAAGAGAGTCCCCATGCTTGATGCCCCGGTGAGTGGAGGGGAGCAAGGAGCGGTCAACGGCACACTGTCAATTATGGTGGGTGGTGATGCCAAAATATTTAAGCGCTGCCAGGCCATCCTTGAAGCCATGGGTAAGAATATCATCCACGTGGGTTCCAACGGCATGGGTCAAACGGTAAAGCTGGTGAACCAAATCCTTGTGGCTGGTACTCTCAATGCGGTGGTCGAGGCACTAGTATTTGCCCAAAAATCAGGTGTTGACCTGGAGAAAGCAATCGATGCTGTTAAGGGTGGTGCCGCTGCCTCGTGGCAACTAACTAACTTGGCACCGCGCATCATTAGACGGGATTTCCAGCCCGGCTTTATGATTGACCTAATGCAAAAGGACCTCAACCTCGTTATGGGAGCTGCCGAAGCGGTAAAGACGCCCCTTCCGGTGACAAGCTTCATTCACCAAATGTATTACTCGCTTCAGTCTGCTGGTGAGGGTAAGAGCGGTACCCAGGCATTAGTTAAGGCTATGGAGCACCTCACCGGCGTAAAGGTAGGGCAAGGCAAATAAAATTTGAGAAGCATGCGGAAAGGCGGTTAAATAATAAAGACTTAATTGTCGGGCTTAGCGGCAGGGCCCGCTAGAGAATAAAGGTGAAAATAGGTAAGAGGGCAATGAAACTGAAGACAAGGGTTTTTGAGTTAAGTAACGGGAAATACCAAAACTTACCTGAGTTAGCCCAGACAATGGGAATATCTCAAGACTTAATTTACAGCGTAAGAAGAGGTGAGCGTGGCATCCACGGAAGGTTTATTCTTGGTGCGATGAAAGCCTTTCCCGGATATAAGCTTGATGACCTTTTCTATGTCTCAGAGGATTAGCTGGTGAAAAGTTCTAATAATTTGGGCAGGGGGCTCGGTGGTATACTAGGCACGCAGAGGAAGCAATGAGAATTGTCTGCTCAGGGCAGAAATAACTAACCTGAGGAGTAAGTATGGAGTACCGAAGGTTCAAAAATTCAGATCTTGAGACGTCAGTAATAGGTCTAGGAGGCTGGCCCATGGGTAGAGGTATGTATGGCTCTTTCGACGAGAATGAGGTGATAAAGACCGTACATAAGGCACTAGACCTCGGTGTTACTCTGTTTGATACCGCACAGACCTACGGTTGGGGGGCTGGTGAAGAAATCATGGGCCGAGCACTTAGGGGAAAACGCCACGACTGCATTATCGTGACCAAGAGTGGGCTACGTTGGAACCCAGATAATCCATCTTGGGAAATAGAAGCAGACTCGAGTAAGGAGTTCCTCAACAAGATGCTAGAAGGCAGTCTGAGACGACTCCAAACAGACTATATTGATCTATTCTTGATACATCGGCCTGATGAGAGCCGTCCATTCTCGGAGCCGATGGAGGTGTTTGGCAGATGGAAAGAGGAAGGGAAGATACGTTACGGTGGCGTCAGCAACTTTAGCGTGGCCCAAATGGAGGAGTCTCTGAAAACGTTCCCCATCATCTGTAACCAGGTAGGATATAACCTCTTCGACCGACGACCTGAGGAGGAAATGTTTCCTTTCTGCCGAGAGCATGGCTTGGGGATTATGGCTTATGGTTCCTTATGCTTTGGCCTACTTACGGGAACAATGACCACTGGCACCAAATTTGAGGAGGATGACTGGCGTTGCAATTCGCAAGTCGTCGAGATGCTTCTTGGATTCCCGATATTCGAGGGCGAACCCTTCGTCCACAGCTTAGAGATAGTCGAGAGGCTAAAGAAGATAGCGGCCTCACAGGATAAATCGATAGCACAACTAGCTGTGGCTTGGGTGCTCTCTAATCCGGCTGTAACAGTAGCCCTAACTGGAGTACGCAAGCCCTCAGAGATCGGTGAAAATGTGGTGGCTGGTGATTGGAAGCTTACTGATAAGATCAAAGCGGAAATAGGAGCAGCATTACGTGGTTAGCGCCCTGCCCCTAAAAGGAGGTTGATGCCTATGGAGCAAAACTTTAGGTGAGGTGGTGGAGAAATAAAAAATCAAGGAGGAAAACCTGGTGAAAAAGAAGATTTTATGGATGTTACTGAGCTTCTTATTGGTGGTGGCTTTAGTGCTACCCTCTTGTGCTAAGGAAGAGGTAGTAGAAGAAGAGGAAGAAGAGGAGGAGGAAGTGGTAGAAGAGGAGGAGGAGGAGGAAGAGCCAGCAGTAGGCGTGCCACAATATGGCGGGAAATACACCGTAATCTATTTTGCAACTGAGGATGCCGGAAGCGCGGACGTACAGAGCCAACACTGGCCTGCCTTGGCATACTCGGGCAATGTTCTGGAGCGCCCAATGCGGGGAGATTATGAAAAGTATGGGCCGAGAGGCACCGGTGAATATGACTTCGGTCCCCACCCCTTTCTCCCTATCGAGTTTCTTACAGGTGCTTTGGCCGAAAGCTGGGAGGTTACTACCGATAAGATAATTTTCAATGTACGTCCTGGGGTTTATTGGACGGGCAAAAGCATAAACCCGGTAATGGAATCGAGGGAATACACTGCCGATGACTTCGTATTTAACCTAAAGCGCTTTTTAGGGCTCCCATATGCAGCGAGCATAGCAGGTCTTGGCTTTATTGAGACTCCGTATGAAGAGCACATATACGCCGTGGACAACTACACTGCTGTTGTTGAACTCGAAAGATTCCATTCTGACTGGTGGCTTGGGCTTGGGATTTTTGCTACTGCTCTACACATGGCTCCTGAAACGGTAGAGGCTGGTCCCGAAGAGTGGGAGAACATCGTTGGCACTGGACCATTTTATATTACGGAAAATGTCCACGGTTCTCACATGGGCTATGCGAGGAATCCTGATTACTGGAGAACGTCAATCATCAACGGCAAGGAATATCAACTACCGTTTATAGATGAGCTCATTATGCCCTTCATACCAGATGAATCTACCCGGATGGCCGCCCTGCGGACAGGGACGCTCGACACCTGCTTGACAGTTGACTCGGTGCCCGCGTCTGGCTTAGAAATGACAGCCCCTGATATGTTAAGAGCCGAATTATGTTCGGGAGATGTTCACATTATAGCGCTGAGGCTTGACCGCCCTCCTCTTGATAACATAGATGTGCGGCGGGCTCTGATGATGGCCACAGACCAGGAACTCATATTTGACACGATATTTGATGGAGTAGGCGAGCTTTATGCGTTCCCACTAGCTAGGGGAGTTTCCGGCCATATCCCGCTAGAAGAACTTCCGCCGGCAACCAGGGAGCTATTTGAGTATGACCCGGTAAAGGCAAGGCAGATACTGATTGATACTTTGGGGCACGAGGAAGGCCTTGATGTAGTAATAGAAACTGAGCCTACGGGCTGGTGGGCGCTCACAGCAGAGATGCTTGTCCCTATGTGGGAAGAGATTGGCATTAGGACAGAAATAATCGTACATGAGTCGGTTGCGTTGTCATCGATAATGATGGATTTGCGTAACGAAATGGTTATGATACGCCACTGCCAGCCTCTGGCTGTGACTAATTTTGCAGAATGTATGCTTACCGACGGGTACATCAACCTCCCCCATTATTCAAATCCGTATTATGATGAGCTGGTTAGGCAGGTATTCGAAACGGTTGACCCGGATGAACGACGCCTTATAGCAGAGGAATTGTTCTTACTTACTCTTGAGGAGGTTGCCTTTATTCCCTTTGGTATGCAGAGCAACTACGTCTATTGGTGGCCGTGGGTAAAGAATTACTATGGTGAGAGAAACATTGGTTGCGTTACCTTAACCGCTGAAACCTTGTGGATTGACCAGGCCTTGAAGGGAGAGATGGGATATTAGGTAACCATAGTCACTGCAAAAGAGCTTCGGCAATCCCCGATATGGGATTAGTGGCCAGAAGCAAAAGTAGAGGTCGGGGGTTATGGTTCTCCGACCTCTAGTTTTTAGTGGCTATCAACCGAGGAAGATGTAGTATGCGAGTCTATATAATCAGAAGGTTATTGCTAGTCATACCCACC
>JAUXAV010000338.1 GCA_030619735.1 Candidatus Aenigmatarchaeota archaeon
TCTTCGCCACGAAGATAGATTTGTTCAATTCTTAAGAGCCTTCGCCAGAGAGTAATGTTAATATATCCCCCTTTCAATAGTTCTTTAGCTTCTTCTATTTCTTTTTCTTTAATCATCTCACTTTTCTATCGTTCTCGATAACAACGCTGTTTTCTCCTTCAACGTAGTCTAACAACGTAGGCGTATAACGTAGGTTATACGCATCATAGCCCGATTACTCCTCATTTTGATCCTCTACAACAAAAGCATGTGATTCTATATCCTTACTCGCTTTCAAGTAGCGATACAGTTTACCTCCCCTCTCTACCTCTGCACCGGCGAGGAAGTGCCGCTTCTCATCAACTTGCTCCAAATTGACATCATTCGGATTAACTTCTTTAGTGAACCAGAACCATAAGAAGTGCCAGATTCTCGTGGGGGCTTTCGTCTGCAGCCAGAGGACTCTACCGAAAGCTATCCCATATCGTCCAACCTTAAGCATATTTATTGCCTCCTTCTCCCTTTCTAGCGTTCAGTGGCAGCCGCGGTCCGCACCACGGTGATAAGCTGCTCTATTTCTCCCTCTTCCATTTCCCCGGATTCCAGCAAGTCGATAAGAGATTGCAGCTTGCCCCGGCGCTCTATCTCTTTGCTCTCCCCACTCCCCCAGTAAGGCAGGAAGGGGTGAATCCGGAATATCTGGTTGTCTATCCTAGCCTGGTCCTTTTTGGCGTAGATGGCCAACATTCCAAACTCTTTCTGAAGAGTGGTATCGGACCACCGCATGAAGCGGGAAATATTCAGGGCACTGGCTTCAGACAGCAGCAGCTCCGTGGCCAGGGCCCGGCGGATGGAGTGCCACCCGTAGCCGGCACCCACCTTGATCCCAGTTTTATAGAGTATCTTCAGAAACCGGTGGGACATGTAATCGGTAGAGTAGGGATGGTAGTGCTCGAGGTAGGGGACTATCTCCGGCGGAATCAGGTGGGTGGTTGGCGGACCTCCCTTGACGGTGTGGATGTGGACTTTACTATCGGTTATCTCGGGAGGCAAAGGATTGCCCAGTTCCTCTCTCCGGAG
>JAUXAV010000310.1 GCA_030619735.1 Candidatus Aenigmatarchaeota archaeon
ATCTCCTGGCATAAGGGTCATAAAGAAGTATGTCAATGCCCTGCTTTCCCTGGACAAGGAGCGGGGAGGGGAGATGGTATCGTCCTTTTCAAAAGCGTCTGATTCAGGCCCGATATCCCCTGCCATAATGGATATAAGGGAATTTTCAGGGGGGGTTTCTGTCAGGGATTTCTGCAGGGCAATAAATGCCGTGCCTGCTGTGAAAGGGATTCCTGAGCATGAGATATACGGGTACACTATTATAGATTCTGTGAAAGCGATAACAGAGCTGTCCTTTTCAGAACTGATAAAGCTTTACGGGATAACAACACAAAGGGCCCTGATATTCACAAAGGTTTCCACTGGCAGGAGTCCTATGGTTGCAATCAAGGTGACCAATATGAGGCCGGGGCTTGTTGTCCTGCACGGGCTCAGTGTTGTGGATTCTATTGCAAAAAGCATTGCAAAAGCAGAGGGGATTCCCCTTATGGTCTGTAAGCTGGAGGGTGTTGAGAATATAGTTGAAGGGCTCAAGGGGCTGAAGGCATAAGTTGTTCTACATCGTACGGTTTCACTGATGATAGATTATGCTCAGTCACATTTAGCCATGCGGGAAGGAATTTTGGGTCAATGCCTCTTTTTTGCATTCCTGTTTCTAATTTTGATTTATATTCTCTACTTAGCGTATTTCTTAATCTTTGGATATTAGAAAGTACAATATTTTTACGTTTCTGATTTACTGATACGTGTGTCAAAAATTCCTTATCGTATACATCTGGATCAAAATTTTCAATTAAATGATCTAGAACTTTGTATGTTTCTTCATCTGTTAATTCCCTGATTGCACAGTGCCAGTAGCGTTGTACTGGGAGTGTTTCTGTGAATTCATCAATTTCTATATCCATATTACCACTATAATTAGTAAATGTAAAATTTATAAACCTTTTGGTGCATGGTGTTTTATGAGCCGAATTGCAACATCTAGATTTTTTCGAATTCCACGACTCTTGTTTCCAGGTCCAGCTTTGCAAGAGATTGGCTGCTGCATGAGATTATTGTTATGCCCTTGTGGGTCTCGAGCCATTCCTCGTCCTGGATGAGCCAGAATATGTCGGGTATCTCTTCAATCAGGTATGGGTTTTCTGTTGTTTTTATTGGGTTCGGCTCCGGGAGGCTTCTCTTCTTCAGACAGAAAAGGGCATCGTCCTTTGTTGTATTGGTGGTTTTAAATGC
>JAUXAV010000044.1 GCA_030619735.1 Candidatus Aenigmatarchaeota archaeon
CAAAGGTATTTGGTTTACAATGTAAAATGGAGGTAATACAATGGTAGAATTCCAGACACTGAAGGCGGATGAAGTCAAATTCGGAAAGAACAATTTCCTTGAGGTTGCCAGGAAAAAGGCAATCGCAGAGGAAGGCGAAAATGAATTCATCGCCATCTCAAGGGGTTTCTTCCTTCCAGACGGAACAAAGAGATTCAAGAAGTCCCTTGCAATACCGGACGACAAGGAAATAATCAGCTTCGTTGCCGAAAGGCTGAATGAGTTCTGCACCGGGACTTCAAAAGCAAGCAAGGCACCAGAAGAAGCACCAGCAGAGGAAGCTCCTGCAGAAGAAGAGCCAAAGGCAGAGGAAGCAGAAGAGGAAAAACCTGAAGAAGAGAAAGCAGAAGAGGAAAAACCTGAAAAAGAGAAAGCAGAATAAATACTGAGATAAGAAACCTTTTTGAATTTTTGTTTTTATTTTGATTTCCTTAGCTGCGGTGCTATCGCAGGCCTAAGTCATATATAGCTCATCCCTATTGCGGCAAATATAAATAAGAGCACCAAAAGGATGAAATGCCCGAGCCTCCTCACTATCATATCCCCCCTCTTTGGTGCGAGCCTCTTTATCAGGATTTCCCACATCCTGCCCCCGTCAAGGGGTTTTAAAGGCAGGAGATTGAACAACCCCACACCCAGGTTAATTATCAGAAGGAATGCCAGTAAACCGCCTATGAACTGGAGGGGGCCTGAATATGCAACAAGCTCCACCCTCAGCCTCTGCACATTGTTAAGGCCCACTATACCTATATAGCCCCCTGAGAGATTATCCGGCCTCTCCACAGTGGTAAGGAAAAAGGTTTTCTCCTCATAACCGCTGTCCCTTAAAATAACTGTATGGATTGTTATGCTCCTCCCGGGCTCTATGCCCGCCATGGTCCTGTTCAAATCCCCGTATGCCCCTATCTCTTCCTGGTTAATCCCGGTTATAACCCCTGTCAGATTAATCTGATGGGCAGGATAACCCTCATGGACAGCTGTAAAACCAACACCCAGGGGGGTATAAATACTTGACATAAAGAGGGTTAAAGCAGCCAAAGCAACTCCTGCTGTCATGAAGTTGGCCCAGCTTCCTGCAGCAAACACCCTTAGCTGCGCCCAGGCCCCCCTCTTCTCCAGCTGCTTCTCATCAGGCTCCACAAATGCCAGGGGTATCACGGCCAGAATCCCCCACCCAAGCGACTTTATCCTGGTCTTTTCCCTGGCAGACATTATACCATGGAGCCCCTCATGCACAAGCACCAGGACCCCTATGGATATTATCCAGTGCCAGAACGGGACCAGGAAAACCCCCGGAGCTATTGTTCCTGTGGCGGCAGCAGTGGGCAGGACAATGCCAAGCGGGGGCATGGAGGCAGGGGCCATCAAGAAGCCTACCAGCCTCTCTATCAGGAAATAAACTATATAGACTGATGCGCCGAATCCAAAGAAAACCCCTATGGTTCCCAGGGCCTTCCAGAACCTCGGGAACCTCTCCCCTGTCCTTTTAATGAACCCCCTTCCGAACTGCGTTCTCCTCAGCAGGACTATGCCCTCCCTCTCGAAGTTCTTCCTGTCCCTGCAGACTATAAGGACCAGGACCGCGACAAAGGCCAGAACCGACAGGAGATACAAGTCAGATACTACATTCAGGGCTATTATTCCAAGAGCCAGGACTGCAATCAAAACCAGTATGGATATGAACGAACCCATAGTAATAATTGTTCCCAGATGGTTAAAAATCACTATTTTATAAACCCTTTTTATAACGATTAAGATGGATGAAGAGATGAGAAAAACAATAAAGACATACGATAAAATTGTGGAACAGTATTATGAGAGGACAAAGGCCCTGAAAACCAGCATAGAAATATTGAACCGCTTCTCTGAGCTCCTGCCAGCCCATGCAAGGATACTTGATGCCGGATGCGGCCCCGGCCGCGACGCAAAGCTGTTTACTGATAAGGGATTCAGGGTTGTTGGGATTGACCTGGCTGAGAAAATGATAGAGTTCGCAAAAAAGGTGGCACCAAAGGCAGAGTTCAGGATTATGGATTTAAGGCACCTAGCCTTTGAAGATAACAGTTTTGATGCAATCTGGTTCAATGCATCATTATTAAATATAAAAAAGCAGGAGGCTCCGGAAACACTGAGAGAGATGCACAGAGTGTTAAAGCCAAAGGGACTGATGCTTGTAAGTGTTAAACAGGGCAAAGGGGAGGGCTTGAGAGAGGACAAGAGATATGGCAGAGTAGAAAAATATTATGCTTTTTATACAAAGGATGAGTTGAAGCAGAAATTAGAGGACGCTGGGTTCAAAGTTATAGGAATGGAGACGAAGCAGGAAAGGGGATATGATGCCGGACCATTTATAATAGCATACTGCAGGAAGCTCGGGTAGGGGTACCTCTTTGTTAAGGCTTAAAAAATTTACCCTCAATTATATACTGATGGCAAGGATACAGACACTAGACCATTATGTAATAAAGGCCCTGGATTTTATGGGGAAAGCAGGATACTATTCACTTGAAGAGAGGCTTCCCCTAAGCCCCCATACCCTTGTTGTCGGGAGCCAGACTGGTTTGTTAGCTGGCAGGATTATCTACCGCTTCGCAGGCAGGGCATTTTCCCATGCAGTGGAGGTCCTGGCGCAGCATGAAATTGATACAAAGGGGGGAATGCTCGGGGATGTCACGATTGTCTCAGCCAGCGGCTCACGCGAGGTTGTCCAGATAGCTAAATATGCCCTGGACAAGGGTCTTAGTGTTAATGCGATTGTATGCAACCCCGAGTCCGAGCTCAAGAAAAATTTCGGCAGCTGCGTGAATGAAATTCTTGTCCCCCTAGACGAGTTGGAGGAGCCCGAGCCCCCCACAGTGAATACGGCAACCTACGGGAGGATGATACAGGGGGTAACGCATGAAAACATACCTGAAATCAGGAAAAGGGTTAAATCGCTTGAGAAACCTAAAGAACAGCCAAAGGAAGGCTATGGAAGCGAAAGGTTTAAGGCATTCACCATTATACTGCCTGACAGCATGCCAGAGGTTGCAGGCATGGTTGACTGGAAGCTGAGGGGGGAGAAGATAGGAAGATGCATAGGCAGTATGGGTGCATATCTTACGGACTTCATGCACGGGGCAGGAATCACTGATGCGGAAGGGGAGCTTTACATTGATTTGGGCCTGAATGATAAAGAGAGGGAGATATTTGAACAGGTTTTTGAGCATATTCCTGGGGACAGGAAGCATCA
The DNA here is from genome assembly GCA_030619735.1 of Candidatus Aenigmatarchaeota archaeon. GTDB lineage: Archaea > Aenigmatarchaeota > Aenigmatarchaeia > QMZP01 > JAUXAV01 > JAUXAV01. Next base: position 3,272 of record JAUXAV010000044.1, read on the forward strand.
TATCAGGGTCCCGGAGGATTTCGGCCCCCTGGGCTACATGATGACCGGCTACTCCTTGGTGGGCCAGATTCAGAAAAACTACCCCAGCTTCCAGGATAATGTTCTAGATTATGCAGAAAGAATGAAAAAAATGAAACGGCCTGAACCCATAAAATAAGGTATTTAAATCTTTAATCCAATTTATTATATTAATTAACATATTGTATAGTTAATTAATTAACCAAGGAGGTATAATATGACAGCAATTATAGTGCCAAAAGAGCCCAAGAAACCAGAGGAGAAGCCAAAGGAAGGGCCCAAGGCAGAGCCAGCAAAGGCGCCAAAGCCAGGGGAAACCCCAGCAGGGCCCCCCAAAGAGGAAGCAAAAGCCGAAAAACCTGCAGAATCAGAGGAAGAGGTGTCAGAAGAGGAAGATGCCAAGCTTAAGCTGCCCTTCCCCACAGCAGCAGTTGTAAGGATAATGAAGGCAAACATGGACTCGGAAAAGATGATAAGGAAGGATGTGAAGGTTGCCATGAACAAGTGGCTCGGGGAGATGTGCGGAAGGGTCAGTAAGGAGATGAACAAGTTCCCCTATGTAATGATGCACCTGAACGAGCTGAACGAGGGCAAAAGGATATACGAGGACATGGACAGCTTTGACAAGGAAAAGCAGAGGATTCTTGCCCATCTGGACGCCATGAAAAAGGACATAGAGAGGCTTGAAAGGGACCTGGGCAAGAAAGAGGAAGAGGTCATAACCATGGAAAAGAAGGAGGAATAGTCACTCCTTCACTCCCTTTATTTTCCTGAACTTCACCCTTTTCTTGTAGCGTTTCTTGTACTTCTTCTTGCGCTTGCTCTCAAAATACTCCCTTTTGCTGTCTTCTGAATGGGCCATATGCGGGAGGAGAGATTCGAACTCTCGAAGACACTAAGTCACACGGTCCTTAGCTTGGCATTCCCTGAAGGGAATCGTGCCCCTTTGACCACTCGGGAACCCCCGCTTGGGTTAATCTTTATATATCTTTTATATATAACCTTTCTAAATAATTAATTCATAAAACAGATGATTCCCATGAAAGTCAAGATTCTTCAGAAGAAGGGGGAAAAGCTGACATTCCTTCTTGACGGCGCCTCACCCGCCTTTGCAAACGCCCTGAGAAGGATAATGATATCAGAGATTCCCACCCTGGCAATAGACGAGGTCAGTATAATGGACAACACCTCTGTCCTGTTTGACGAGGTGGTCACGCACAGGCTCGGCCTTATTCCCCTGACCTTCCCTGCAAGGAGGATGAACCCCCCAGGGGAATGCAGGTGCAAGGGCAAGGGCTGCCCTCTCTGCCGGGTCAACCTGAAGCTGGACAGGAAGGGGCCCGGAATGGTCTATTCGGGAAACCTCAGGAGCTCTAACAAGGCAGTTAAACCAACAGATTCCAGGATTCCCATAGTGGAGCTTCTGAAGGGCCAGGACATAAAGCTGGAGGCAACAGCAAGGCTGGGATTGGGCAAGACCCATATAAAGAACCAGGCAGCCAATGCCGCATACCAGTATTATCCCGAGCTTGAGGCCAACGGCGCAAAGGGCAGGGATGAGCTGAAAAAAATAACAGAGGCATGCCCCAAAAAGGCCCTGGCAATAAGGGGCAAGAAGCTAATCCTTAAGGCCCCGGTTAATTGCGATATATGCAGGTCCTGCGAGGAGGCTGGAAAGGGCATAAAGATAAAGGCCAATCCCAGCAAATTCATATTCAGGCTGGAGTCTGTCTCAGGCCTGAACCCCAGGGACATAGTGATAAAGGCGAACGAGGTCCTTCAGGGAAAGGCCAGGGACTTCAAGAAGGAACTCTCAAAGGTCTAAGGAATGATAACCATGACAGTAAAACTTATCGCGACCTGGATAATCGGCGGGCTTTTCCTGCTCTCAGGCATCTGGATAGTCAGCAACCTTGAGCTTACAGTAGGGGTTCCCGAGACCTCCTATATCCTGGCGCTCCTGTCCGCTCTGGGACTCATCCTGGCGGCAGGCCTGCTCTGGATATCCGTTGCTGTGGCAACCAGGCACCATGAGTGAAAAACAAACCTTTAAGCCTTTGCTTCGGGCCTTCCCTTCAGCTCTATCTTCAGAATCTCTGCGAACCTGACCGGATAGATTTTGGAGCCCCTCTTCTTTATCTTCCTCTGTATGACCCCGGCAATTACACCCTTCACAAAGTCATCAAGAGTTATATTGCCTGCGTTTTCCTTCAAACTCTCTGACACGAATTTCCTGAACCTGCTCTTCACACTGGTCTCCACGTTCCTGTTCAGTATCCCTATAAAGCCTACATGAAGCTTATACCCGTCCTTTGTGTCAATAACAGGGTAAACATCAACCCTCTGGCTCCCCTTCCTGACCATCCTGAACACATACTCTTTAGCGCATCTGAAGCCATAGAACTCTGTAAAGACCTTGCCCCCGTCCACCTTATTCACCCTGAACCTCACCTTCATATAATACTTGGACTGGTCACCTGTTAAATTCGGGACGCCGACCTCTATAACCCTCCCTATTAAGGAATTGGGGTCGGTTGTGGGGGTTTCGGATAAAAAATTATTTCCAAAGATATCAGGACTCAAGATAGCGAACCAGTCCTTTCCCTTCCATTTTTTTACCTGGACTTCCTTCTCTGTCCTCTTGGTCCTGGCTTCCCTTTTCTTCTTTATTTTCTCCTCTATCTCCTTCTCCCTCTGCTCTGCTTTCTTGTCCTCTTTCTGCATAGTCTGCTCCAGGGTTTATACTCATATTGGTTGTTGGTGTATTTAAATCCTTTTCCGTTTCCATCTTTATCTCTCCCTTACCTCCCAGGAGCCCCTCAACAAAGGAGATAAACCTCTGCTCCGTTCCCTTGGGTATGGAAGCTCCTGCTGCCCCGGAGTGGCCCCCTCCCTGGCCTCCCACATGGCCTGCCGCCCTGGAGAGAATGGCCTTCAGGTTGAGCCCCTTCCCAACCAGCTCATCTGAGGCCCGGGCCGAGACCTTCACACCCTCCTCAGAATCCACGAAACCGAATATGGGCTTCCCTGTATCATAGGACCTGTTTATGGTGGAAATCGCATTGGATATTATGTGTTCAGATATCTCACCTCCGGCCATCACATAACTTGCCTTCTCCGTCTCCTTTACAGAATCCCTGTTTGTCTGAATCCAGCTTATGGCAGAGCCCAGGGTCCTCCTGTATCCCTCCAGGGCCTTCTTCACATTCTCCTGGGAACCCGGGTCATTCAGGCACAGTGCAATGCCTAAATAGCCTTTACCCATCTTTCCTGTTGCATTCAGCATGGTTGCGAATTCATTGGCATCCCTGAACCCCCCCTCCTTTGCCAGGAGCTCATAAACGTCCCCGAATATCCATTCCGGGTTCTCCTGGTCGCCCCTTATCCTCTCGGCTATTATCCCTGTTGCAAGCCTCTTCTGCTCCTCCTCAGACAAACTGGCCAGGGTCCTCCAGTCCCCTGCTTCATCCTTTAATTCAATGTTCAGTTCCTGCAGGAACTGCACAGCAGCGGACTCGGAGCCTGATATACCGGGTATATAGGGCTCCACGGAATATTCCAGGGCCTTATGGACGGGCCTTGTGTACCTTCCCCAGAGCCTGAGGCCCTTCATAAGCCTTATCTTCTTGGAGAGTAAAGCGTCTTTCAGGATTTCCTTGTTAAGCCCCATCACCCCCCACTGGGGACCTATTTCCCCGACCTGGGAATCCCCTATGGCGCCAATTATCGCAAGCTCTGCAAGCTCCCTGTTCTCAGGGTTCATGGCCCTTGCAACTATATAGGAGACCCCGGAGCTTGATATGTTCTCTTCTATCCCGAAATCCATCGGGTTCACATGGATTATCTTCCCCTTCCTGCTTTTATCTCCAGGCACTCCGGAACCCTGCTTCTGGTGATGGTCCAGGACTATTACCTGCTTTTCCCCAAGATGTTCGGAGACGGAATCAAGCAGGCCGGAGCCGAAATCCAGGAACAGCACAAGCCCTGCCTTCTCCCCTGCCAGTCTTTTTACCCATTCCAAGCTCAGCTGCTTTATCAGGGTGAGATGGAAGCCCTTGCCCTCCCTCTGCAGGGCCTTCACGATTATGGCGGCAGAGGTTATCCCGTCCGCGTCATAATGCGAAAGAATCCTGATATCCCCTGGAAAGAACTTAATCATTTCGCTTGCCTTCTTGCACTCCCTCACCAGTTTCTCCAGCTTGTTAATCATGCCCAACCTCTAAGTTTCCCAACCAGTTTTAATATTAAAAATAAGATTTAAATCCTTGAGAATCAGCAGTTACTTTATCAGGAGCTTTGCCTTATCAGGCTGGTATTTCCATTCCACTGGCAAAACCTTCTCTCTTTTGTAGTATTTCACAAGCCTTCTGATTTTGGATTCTGTCAGCTCCAAACCCCTCTGGGAGATATAGTCCTTCCTGTTCTTCTCCAGATGGTTCCTGAGGCTTACAGCCCTCTTCATTAAACTGAGCAGGGTCTCAGGGAGCTCTGGCTTGACCCCCTTCTTCTCCATAATTTTTGAAATCTTCTCCTTTGTGACCTGCTTTATGGATGGAATTCCATACTGGTCCCTCAAAATAATGCCTATCCTGGAGGGGGAGAGCCCCTTTTTAGCCAGGTTCTCTATTATATCCTCTATCTCTTTGGGCTTATACTTCACCCAGGAAACATCCTTCCTGGCAGGCCTCCTGCTTCCTGATTTTCCCTTCTTTCTTGAATACATCCTTGCCATACGAACCAATTAAAAGTATATTATATAAGGACTATTTAAATATCCTGCCCAGAACAGGCTTCCTTCCCATTTCCCTTACCCTGCCCCTGACCCCTGTATAGGGGGTTTTCAG
>JAUXAV010000332.1 GCA_030619735.1 Candidatus Aenigmatarchaeota archaeon
AAAATCATGAGCATGAAGGTCCTCAATGATAATGGGTTGGGGACAGATGAGATGGTTGTAGACGCATTAGAAAGAGTGTGTGAACTCGTTCAAGAAGCCATCGACAACAATCTACACATAACGGACGAGATGTACCCCAATACAGTAAATCTGAGCGTCGGTTCAGAAGATGACGGTGACCCAGACGCACCAATGAGAGTTGCTTGCCAGGTGGCAGTGGAAGATTACGGGATACAGATAATTGCAGCTGCTGGGAACTCTGGACCCGATATGACAACCATACTCTCTCCAGCCACTGACCCTCTAGTGATAGCGGTTGGCGGCCTGAAAACCTGGGAGTTCATAGTATGGGATTTGAGCTCTAGAGGGCCTACTCTTGAAGGAGTGGTGAAGCCAGACCTTGTATGCTGGGCAGAAGACATAGAGGTTGCTAGCCACAGAGCCGACGATGAGTATGATGTGAAAACCGGCACCTCATTCTCCACCCCGATGCTTGTTGGAGTTGATGGGCTCCTCTGGGACCTGACAAGAAGAATATATGGTCCAGATGTCCGGGTTACATACTATGACTGGCTACCTGTTGCCTACGCATACTGTGGGAAACCAGAGGGTGTACAGGTAGCAAAAGACAATTCGTATGGCTACGGTATTCCAGCAATGGGTTCAATGATTAACCAGTTGATGAGACCAGTTTCTCCGGTGAGCGGCTTGTTGGAGATGATGCCAGTGATAATGATGGTGGGCATGTTGCCTGGTCTGATGGTAGGAATATAAGCAATACTCGGAGGTGAAGGTATGGCAGAAGAAGATACAATGGTACAAGACATGATGGGGATGATGTTTGTTATAATGATGATAGCAGTCCTCAGTCAGGTGCTCCAGGTACAAGCAGCGCCTGAAGTGCCCACAAACAGGAGTGTCAGCGTTGCTCTCAAGAACCTACCTGCTGAAGCTGAAAACTGGTCGCTATCGCTAACTGATTGGGATGTAACTGTCGCTATACACTTTATCGGCCGGAATGGCAAAGAAAGGCTTGATATAGCAGAAGTGGCCACCTTCGAAATTCCGGAGGGGGTAACATT
>JAUXAV010000185.1 GCA_030619735.1 Candidatus Aenigmatarchaeota archaeon
AGGGCATCCGTACCGGAGCTAACTCCTATACAGTACTTAGCCTCACAATACTCAGCCCACTCCTCCTCAAAGGCTTCCACCTCTTCACCCATAACGTAGAAGCCTTTAGATAGAACTCGACTGATGGCCAAATCCGCTTCCGACTTAATACTCTGGTATTGGGCCTTTAGATCCACCAAGGGGATATTCACACGGCCTCCTTTATTATATCCTCTACGAGTTTAACTACCTTAGGTCCCATAGGATCCACACCTTGATACTCTAAGAAGGCTTTACATTCCTCCATAAGAGGTTCAGGCCCCATAGCCGCCCCAAATGACTTTACTTCTATTCCTGACTGTAGGAAACAAAGGTTGGGATCCTTTGGGTCGAAGAGATATCTACTACTCCCCCAGTCCAATTCCACTCTTCGGAGCTTCCTTCCGGTGTTATCTCCCACATCTAAATAGACCATTGAATCGTTCCAATACCTTAAGGCAACTTTTATTCTTTCCCCTTCTTTCTCAGCTTCTATCCAGTCTGGCATATCTGGGAAGAAATGAAGAGCCAAACTACATGCATGTGGAAGGCCAGCCCAGAGGATGTCCTTCGTCGAGGGACTTGGACTACCTTTCTCGTTAAGGAGCTGGACATAGAGTTCAGCCTTACCTACTGGGATAGGCATCCGTTTAATTCCACCGTTATGGAGGTAAATGTGACCCACCATGAGAGTCCTCCCTTGGATCAGGGCTTCGCTAGCAAGGAACTTGGCGTCGACATAGCTAGTAGTCATAGGCTTCTCAATGAAGACATCTAGCCCAGCTTCGAGGGCCTTTCTGGCTATCTGGAAATGGGTCTCTGGAGGAGTGGCTATGGCTATAGCATCACAGTCAAGAGCAAGCAGGGCTCCAATATCAGCCGCCAGGTTCCCGACCCCTAGGGACTCATTCACCTCATAAACTCTTCCCTCATCCTGGTCAGCTATAGCCCAAAGAACACCCAGCTCCTTAAAGCACCGAGCCAAATTCGGGCCCCAGTAGCCCAGGCCGATAACACCCACCTTTTTCATAGTCCAAGCACCTCCCTCCACTCTCTAATAGCAATCTTCAGACCCTCTTCAAGAGTATATAATGGCTTCCAACCCAGTAACCTCCAGGCCTTCTCATTAGAACAGACAAGAGTATGAATATCATAAGGTCGATCTGGAGCCATATCCCAAGAGACTGGAATTTCTTTTCCAAGTTCCTCTCCAACGAGCCTGGCAACTAGTTCCACTGCATCCCCAACCTTCCACCCAATACCGGTCCCAATGTTAATAGCCTCACCTATAGCATTTAGATTGCCCAAACACCTAATGTATGCATTCACATGGCTATCTCGGTCAAGCAAATCTCTTACTGGTTCAGGAGTATACAAGTGGATACGACCCTCTTCCAGGGCTTGGGTAATAGCCCTCTCAACCAGAAAGTACTTTTTCTTGACATTAGACCGGTTATACGTATTATAGGGTCTAAGAATAGTATAAGGTATTCCCACAGTCCTATCCACATAGCGGATATACTCTTCAGCAGCTAACTTAGCTACGGCATATGGAGACATGGGCCTAGGGGTAGCTTCTTCTGTTACAGGGAACTCTTCTTGCTTGCCGTAGAATTCACTGGTGCTAGCGTGGACAAGCTGCTTCACCTTGTACTTTACACAGGCATCAACCACATTCATGGTGCCAAGATAAATAGATTCACTAACTTCTATCGGAGCTATGAACGAATAACTTACCGCTGTCATAGCTGCAAGATGACAAACAGTATTGGGTAGGATATCTCCAATAACCTCGTCAACTCTCTCCCTGTCCCTTATGTCACAGATCCTATGCTTTGCCAACTGATAGAAGTCATATCTCCCATCACTTACATACCGATAGAGCCCATAAACATCATGCCCTAGTTCTTCCAGTCTCTTAGCCAGAGCGGAACCAATAAAGCCACTGGCTCCGGTTACGAGAATCTTCATATTGCCTCCTTAAGTTCGATGAACTATACTTCCGGAAATCCTGTTACCCAGGACGTCTATTCCAGCTCCACCCAGGAACGCAGCAAATAGGTCCAGGATACTTATACCATTTGTTGCGAAACTATAGCCTACAGCGAAGACTACTCCAGCAATTAGAGCTCTTACTACGGAAGCCATAAACTTTCTAGGGACAAAGGCCTCTCCACTATCAAGCCATCCTAATAGAGCCGAAACGATACCTCCAGCACAAGCCAATAGGGCTATATATAGCACAGCTACGTTAAGGTCCATTACTCACC
>JAUXAV010000101.1 GCA_030619735.1 Candidatus Aenigmatarchaeota archaeon
TCATTGCGAGCCCCCCTTCAACTTTGTTCAGGGTAAACTCCGGGGGCGTTGCAATCTCATATGCCCCCATTACCCATCAGTGGACATGTCAAAAAGTAGCCTGTCCCCTTTTTACCGTCCCCGGATTATTTTTCTCGCCAGGCGAGGAATGTGTAGTATTCTTCTATTATATCTTCTAACTGGTTGGTTATCGCCTTCCTGCTCAAAAGGATGGTAGCGTTACCAGATCCAAAAGAGTTGATATCCGTTTCTCCCTTTATAACCATTCCACCTAATATCCATGGACTTCCCGTTATTTTCAGTTTTCCTTCTACATATATGAATCCTCTATATTTCGCGCCACTCGACCAACTCAGATCACCATTGACATAGAGTATTCCCTCCCCAGTCTTGAATTGCGCAGCAGCTATCGCTCCGTCACCATTTATATAGGTGAATCCAATAAGAGGGTCATTATCAAGTGATGAGTTATCCGGATTGGCCAATATCTCTTGCCATTTTCGGGAGGTTATTCCAAGATATTGGTGGGGCTCCAGCACAGTATAATTTTCGTCGAACTCGGGTTCGGCTGGGTCGCCATCGAACTGAACATGTCCACTGCCAGAACCATTCTGTGCCTTTACAGGTGGGTAGTTGTATGAACTGGTAGTATCGATGTGGAAGTCTGCACAGTCAACATCGCCTCCCTTTGGATCCGGCTTTGCATTATCGGGAGTGGAATCCTGGTTAACATGGAAATGATTAAAACCACAGACATTGGCATTACCTGTGAAATCTGCTCCTCCACCACAGGATGCACCTGCATCAATCTTCAAATTGAATGCGCGTTTAACATATTCGATCTCAACCGTTCTTTTTGCATTCCCTTTCATCCCGGATGATGTGATAACATATATCGGGGATTCCGTTGGAAAAGTAGTAGTGTCCCTTGTCTCAACATTATAGTATAGAATATTTCCACTCTTATCTCGTTTGTATGTGATGGTAACGGGGTCGCTATTTTTACAATATTTCAAGATTGTGCCTGTTTGTTTGGTATTGCAGAAATCGGTATCGTTAACAGTCTCCTCAGTCCCGCTCTCCCGGATTGCAGCCACCCAATTTGGACTGATTGCAGGGTCGCCTACCGCAATGTCATTGTCAAAACGCTGGAGTGCTTCTTGAATACCTGATTCAGCAATGAAGAGAGCCTGCGTATCTCTCTGCTGATTTGCGGCGATATTTACATCGGTAGTAGTCACCATCATCATCCCGCCGCCCAATAGTCCGAGCACTAAAAGAAGCATAATCGCTATGACCATAGCTATACCTTTTTGAGGTTGTTCAGTAATGTCAGACAGTCTCTTTTTATCTTTGTTTTTAAACATTTTTACCTCCTTTTGGGCCAACCATAAAGGTTGCCCCTACTTTAAGGTTTATATCTGATTACTTTTCCATTGCCAGCATTGTCCATACTCACTACAACAATACCCCACGGGCAATTTACAACGGATAGACCTGTAACATGCCATGTATCTACTCCATAAGAAGGGTCACTTCCATAGAGTGGCAGGTATCCGTTGTATAAGTAGTATATTCTCGTACCTCCTTCCTGATTAGTCGTATCTGTTCTTATCCCTACCACTACCTCTGGATTGGTAGTATCAGAATCCACAAACCCTGCATCTATTGCTAAAACTTCACCCTCCGTATCTACCCTGCTCCGTCTTACATACCTTGAAGAATCAGTGTTGTAACACCATATCTCTATACTCCCTTTTAGTGGGTCGTAAGAAGATCTCGTACCAAATATAATATCCAGATCATTATTTGTATCCTCCTTTACATCACATATCACAAGGCAGTTGACTTCGCCAGAGATGGTATCTTCTCGTGCTAAACTATATTTTCCACTTCCATTATTACGATAAATCATTAATTTTCCTTTTAAACTGTCGTCTTTGGTTCCAATTACTATATCCATATCCGTATCACTATCCAACAAATCAGCGACACCAAGTCCCCTCACCTCACCAACACCTGCATAAACTGAATCGAGTTCAAAGCCCTGCCATTTATTCGATATCTCCCCTTTATTCTTCCACACCTCAAATGTCCCTGTATCCGAATCCACCATGGTGCCAACTACGAGGTCTGGACCAGCACCACCTGAGATAGATAAATCCGCAAGTCCAGAAGATATAACAGCACCAGAGGTTGAGTATGCAGTATCTGGGGTGATGGGTAGTATATAATTACTTCCTGTTGTATGTTCTGCTATCCATACACGAAAGGTATCTGAACTATGTCCAGAGACAAGGTCAAAATGTTTACCCTCATCCAGAGTGTCAGATGCGAGAGTAAATATCGAATCAGGGTAGACAAGACAGAGTCCTGGTGTAGCATCGGTTGGGAAAGTATACCAGACATAGAGTGAATCGAATCCCCCTACAACTATGTCACAAGTATCGGTAGGGTTGTTCCCATCACTAAGGTCGGGCGTAATAATCTCGTAGGGAAGCCCACCTGCTGCCACTTCTTCCTTTTTAAACTTTGTATTTGCAAAGTTCACAGTATAGAAACTATCGGCTTTTACCCAGACACCGGTCTCAGGATTCGGTGATATACATCTATACCCTCCAGGTTCCTCAAAAACGGCATAAGTATCTGCATCAGTAGCCTGAACCTTTATGAAGTAGTACCCAATTTCATTCGTATGAGCCTCGCCTTCAAGTAAACTATACGGTGGCTCATCCTTTGTAACATAAACGCGGACACCCCCAAGCAACGAATCGCTCCCTTCATCAAATACTGTATCCTCATCATAATCGAGAAAAACTTTACCCTCTATAGTTCCAAGAGATTCTCCATAACATAACCCAAAATCAACGGTGACCGTATCACCATCGTGATGTATGATTGTATCATAGGAGGATTTACAATTTTTCGCCCAAAAATTGGGTGGTGGGAATACCTGCACAATAAGATGAACACCAGCAGGGGCTTCCTGTTCATAATACCCTGATGTATCAGTTATTACATTCTTGTATGCATGCACTTTTACATTCGGCAGAGGGGTATCTTCCGGTGGGTTATAAAAACAATAAGGGATAATACTATCGAAAAATACTCTGCCGTTTATCAATCCCATCGAGTCAGCTTCTACAAGGAAATTTATGCTGTCCGCGCTGAATACACTAACATCAACGACCGTATCGGTATCTGTGCTAACAGAATGAAATCCCGGAGAAGGGTCTGCTAAAGTTACAGTATAATGGGTGTCGGGTTCAACTAAAAAGTCATAATGTCCCGCCTCATCAGTCTTCCTCTGGGTACCGAGCTCATTGATAGTAAGTTTAGCATTTACAGGGAAGAAATCACCAGGGTCCGGTTTCTTATCTGCATTCCTATCCTCAAAGACCCAGCCTGTTATGTATCGTACTCCGCCCGGCACATTTCTCATCACATTTACTTCAGTAGTCATAGTTACCCGTCTGTATCCGTTATTCTCTTTATAGTTTGGGTCCGGAGATGGTGCCTCACCCACTACCGTAATGATAATTTTTTCTATCTGATTGAGTCTCCCCTGACCAGTTATGGGACCTGAGGTAGTATCTTCAAGTTCTTTGTCGCTGTCGGTATTCAGCAGATAGGTGAAGACAGGTTTATATGAACCGCCTCCCACAGGTCCTCGCAGAAATGCAACGGGTATTGTATCCATGACATTCGCGCTTCCAACGGACTTGAATATCTGTTTTACAAGGATCATATCATTGGGGTTAGCGGTTAACTTGGGCAGATTTTCACCCTGGTAAACAGCACTTGTATCATCTGCAAAACTCGCATCGTTGTCAAAATCAAAACTATATCGTATCGTCTCAGCGTCCTTTTTACTCAGCGATGGGGGGGTATATGTGTATCCACTTCCAATGCCACTTCCTTTCGGTTTGGGTCCGCTGGCTGGAGGCGGAAGCATCGCCGTATCCGGGTAAAGGTCAGCATTGAATATTACAGTAAATGAATCGGCATAACAGATAGCAACCTGGTGTTCTCCCTCAACAATATTATACCCTGCCATTCTTAAATCGGATGCTATCATATCCATCGCAACCCTCGCATTCTGCTGAGCCTCTGCAAGCAGTTCGTTCGTGCGAGCAGATTTCTGATTCTGTATGAGTATATTGAAAACTACACCCAGAATG
>JAUXAV010000085.1 GCA_030619735.1 Candidatus Aenigmatarchaeota archaeon
TCTCTTCTTCCCTTCTTTCGCCAGACTGAAACTTTCTCCAGTCGATGACCTGGCCTAAATCCATAACAATAGGGTTGCCGTCTGGGCCTTTCAACTGCACTGGGAGCGATGTGGACGCCGGATTACCAGATGATTCCGCAATACCCAATATAGACCTTAGTGTTGGTCCAGCCTCTTTTAAGCTACCTATAGCAGCTACAAACTCGGTGATTTGCTCAATAATGGACTTAGGCTGGCTAGGCTGCCCCGATTGAGGTATCCTGCTTAAGATATCCTTCTTTTGTAGCTCCAGTTTATCAGCAAGAAGCTCCTTCAGCGCATTGATGTCAGTACCCTTATTGATGTAAGGCCCAAGGGCGGTAAGAACCTCTGAGACTTTTTCTGCTGCGCCCGGCGGTTGACCCCCTGCTTGACCGGCTCCTGTAAATCTACTCCTTAACGCCCTTATACCCAAGATATCTTTGGCGTCTTGCAGGCTGTAATCACCAAGGTTCTCACCGACTCTTACTGGTTCGTCATCAACAATGATATACTCTCTGCCTCGCTTACTTGGAGCAATCTCCCTTTCCGCTTCAGCCATTGTCTTGCTAACTCCAGTAAGCTCAGTTTCAAGCTCAGGTGGAATGCCTTTTTGAAGTTTGGCACGCCATGAGTTCACCCATACGCTCCTCAGGTCTTTAGCGATATCAGCCTGTCCGAGGGCTTCCCACACCCACTTGACATCGTTATAATCCCCGCTCCAAACAATGTCAGTGGACAAGATAATCTTATCTTCGGGGATGCCAATGAGGCGGGCTATCGCCTCGAACTGCTGCCTCGGGGTGACCCCCTCATCTATCATCGACGGGCGAACCCCTCCCTTCTCCAGAACCTTTCTCCCCTCAGCAGTTATCAGCCAGCCCTCCTTGCTATCACCCTCAACATACTTCTTCTCTTTCAGCCTGGTCAGTTGCTTGCGCGTCCCCTCCGTTGATGCGGTGAGCTCCTTAGCTAGGTCAGTTGTAGAAATTGCTGCCTCCTTGGTATTTAATGCATCCAAGACCTGTGATAACTCTGCCATTTTCCCCTCCTTGTCTGGTCTTTTAACTCAATATAGCATAAGTAAGACAAAAAAGCAAGACGAGCAAGACGGTACCATTAGTTTTCCTCTTTTTAAGAAAACTGCTCCCTAAATTAGATAGAGGGCTTTTGAAGACAAGACTAGCCTATTAGCCTCGTTCTGCCTGTCCTTTCGCCTGTCTCAAGAGCAAAACCCCGCTATGCCCCCCAGAGTTTTTTTGATTAAGGAGGGAAAAGTGGTAAAATAGAGGTATGAACTGGACTGCCTTCGTAGCAAACATTGCAAGTAAAATTCCCATCGAGAGGATCTTGTTTCCCCCGCGGGATGAGGTTAAATCCCTGGAGAAGTTTGCATCCACTATGACAGCCCCTGTAGCCCAAAATAAAGCCCTCCCGGAGCAAAAGATGACTCCTACTGCCCAGGAACCGCCTTATATTCCCTTAGAACAGAAAACGGCGGTGGAAACTGGCACATCTTGCACTATGTGCTCAGATGAGCATTTCTCACGGGTGTCTGGCGCTTTAAGTGAGGCACTGCGTTTCGCCAGGGATGAAGGTTTAGCCTCAAAGGAGGTTATAAGACGAGTCAGACATGCTAGAGATGAGCTCAACGCCATGGAAAGGTTTGACCTCGCCCCTGAGGAAATAGTAAAGCTCCCCGAGGATGAGAAGAAAGTCGCCCACTGGGCACTGCCTAAATCAAAAACTCTGAGACATACAATAAATGCCATACGGTCAGTAGATGATTTAGAGCAGGCAGCAGCAAAGGCAGCAAATACAGCCGATGAGTTTGCTAATAGATTGATAAAATTGAACTTTACTATAGAAAGCAGACTCAGCTCCAAGGATAAGGAACGGATAAAGAAGAGGGCTGAGGAGATAATTGAGGAGGTGTAAATATGAATTGTCCTCAATGCGGTCAACCACTAGACAAAGACAACTGCTGTAAGAAATGCGGTATCTGCGTTACTGTAAGGCCTACACATTCAGAGGATTTAATCTTCCCTCAGGTAGTTAAGGAACACAATAGAAAAGGGAAACCACTAATCCAGGGGACTAGGGAAAAGTTCAACTTATAAGGAGGTAAATATGCTATCTGACGAAGATGTAGAAAGAATCGCCACTGCCATTGTGGAGAAGGCAAAAGAGGATGTAGGCATTAGGGATGTCATCATAGGCTCAGCGGTGGGTGAGGGTGCTATACCACTCTATGGCCGTGAGTTACGAAAAGCACCCTGCTCCTGCTGCTTAATTGACCCCGCAGCTCCCAATATCCCTGAGAATCGCATGTGTACCACCTCAGGTGCTATCGGTACGCTCAAGGACAGTGAGGAAAGGGAGTGGTGTTCAGAGATAAATATTGTCTCAGACGGCAGGTGTGCCAGGGCAAGGTCAATAAGGGAAGCAGCCCGAGAGTGTAAAGAGAGGTATCCTGAAGATACCGCCAAGTTTTTTGCATGCTACGCCCCGGCTTTCAGCAAAATCACCAAGGGGAGTAACCCCGGGAAAGAGCTGTGGGAGATGACCCTAGAGGAATACGCATTAGAAAAAGGGGCGAGGCCCGCTTGGGTCAAGGCTGGCTATGGTGAAACATATCGTACCCACAAGAGAGCGGTTGAAAGAGCTGTTTCAGAAAGTAAGCCGGTCCCAGCTGTAGTCCTAGCTGATTATCTGGAGATAGGAGAAACTTTTGACAGGGGGAGCAACCCCGGAGAATATGTAACCATTACCGACCCGGGTAAAACAACCTTCAAGATGGGAGAGATAATATCCCGCGAGGCTTTTGAGAAAGAGAATGAGAGGGTAAAGAGACTAAGCGAGAGACCAGCTACTGGGAGGTAAAGAGTGGCGAATCCGGAGCCAATCAGACAATACTTGGCAGCCGTAGAAGCTCTGAAGGCTGGTGAAAAAGATAAAGCCGCTGAGTCTCTGACGCTGGCCCTTGGGGGTGAGGCGCCCAGTCCTTTTATTAAACACTCTGTAGAGAAATTACTAACATCAGGTACCCTTATCAACGAACTCGTAGTACAGGTTGTGGCTAGCACTGTAGCACGGAGGGTGGACTTATGAGCGAAGAAGAGAAACAGCAATGCCCTAATTTAACCATGGAGGAGTGGATACGCGAGGAGGATCCGCATAAGGATGATCCAGAATTCTGTCGGCCGTGCCGGCTAGGTGTTACAGCAAAGTGGTATTTTAATGAACTCAAAGAGCAGGGCCATCAAGACTTAGCCGCGGTTATTGAGAAAATAGGCACCAATGAGGAGAACCCGGACATGCCCTTGACACTCTGCAAACAATTTGATATAATCAAAGCCGTAGTGGAGGAGCCTTTACGGGAAAGATTGAAGGATTTTGATTGTGCCACCCAGTCTTTCAATCCAGAAGATGTAGTCGAAGACGAGCAACAGCAGCATTAAAATCTCATCGAGGAGGGCAATTAGAATGAGCAAAATTCACATGGCTCAGGTAGCTGGGCTACCGGTCCGAACTCTCCGGCGAATGGTGGGGATTCCTGCCCATAGGCCAAGTGCCTTCAATGCTTGCATTGGGGCTGCGCTGAGGGGTAAAACCTATCCCACTCCTCCAGTCGGAACGGGCGGACAGCAAGACAAGAGGATTCAAGCTGCTTTTACCAGCGCGGTGCATACTTGCGCTAGGTAGAGGCATAATTTAGCTCCCCACTGATTAGAGGGGCACATCTTCACTTTCCCAGATGTGCCTTTTTCTTTGGATGAGGCGCTTCTCTTGCGGCAATACTATACCAGCAGGCAGCATTCTGACAGGATTGCCACAGATTACAACCAGTTACTAGCCTGAGCTTCGCCTCATCCTCTGCTTCAACTCTAACAGGAGCGATCACCACGGACACCTCCGCCTTTTCGGCATCCGGGGCAGACATATATTCAGAACAAATGCCAATGGTAGCTTGCATGTAAATCTCCATCTATATCCTCCTAGCGACTTTTCTTCGGCATTGTGCCTAACATCCATTCCCTCCAACAGGCCTCGCAGGTGCCGCTGAGCAGCTGGTCAAATTTCTGGTGGCAAATCATGCACTCGAGGCCCTTTCCATGTTCAATAACTGCCTGCTGGCGACGCTCTTCAATAAATTCCTCCTCGCCGAGGGGCTTTGCATGTTTAGCAAGCCATTTTGAGTTTGCAATCTGCGCCCTGGTCTTTTTAAGCTCTTCGGCATCACCTCCCCCAGCCTCTATGTCAGCTATCATTTTGTCAACTTCCGATAAGCTAAGTGTGACTGCAGCCCTTTGCATAGCTACCCTCCCTTTCCCTTTTTAATCCGGTCATAGGCATTGTTGAGGAGCACCATTGCTTCTTTGTATCCGCCTCTATCAGGATGAAAAACTGCCGCGAGGTTTCTATAGTTTCTCTTGACCTCCTCCAGAGAAGCTGTCTGTGGCAGGCCAAGCACGGCATAGGCATCAGCCAGAGGCATACCTTGCTCTTGCTGAGGCGCTGCTTGCTCCCCACTAGGCAGGTCCCTTTGCTGTTGCTGAAACTCTTTGAGCCACGACGCAATAGTTTTACCGGTCAGCTTCTCAAAGGTCTCATTCACCAAATCACGGAAGCCAGCGATGGCATCAAAGGCATCTTGTATTTGGGTCTTCCTTTTGCGACGTGTCATCAATAACCCACTATTAGAGCTAAGCTATTCATTGTTTCTATTATATCAATTCCATTTTTATCTATCCATCAAAAAATTCTGCTACAAAAAACTTCAATCTGTTTATACATTCTTGTGGGAATAATTAAGCATATATACTAAATATAGCTAATTAAAAAATTAACTTTTTAACACCTTTAATATTTTTTGGCATTGCCGCTCAATCTGCTCCTTCAGCTCGGTCGGCAGCTCAGCTAGGGTCTTGCTGTCCACCAGCTCAATGGTAGCCTCCTTGCTCCCCCGCCCCTTGCCGGTTAGCCGGTCCAAGCGCCAGATGGGAGCGCGGTCAAGCTCCATCTTATCAAAGCGCAC
>JAUXAV010000258.1 GCA_030619735.1 Candidatus Aenigmatarchaeota archaeon
CATGGACATCATGCCACTCGCCAAGATCGTCGCCAAATGGGCACGCCGCGTTGGAATCGCCGCTCCCGAATACGAGGACGGCATCCGCAACCCCCGCAAAGACTGGATGACCGAAACCCTCAACGCCGCTCAGTCATGGGCTGACGCCATCGCCGAGGCCATCCGCCTCAAGTCCTTTGAGACCGGCGTCCGCGCCGCAACCACAGCCAAATGGCAGGACCGAGCCATCACGCTCGGCGTACCGCGCTGGGGCCCCGGCGTCCGCGTCGCCGAACCTGACTTCCGTTCCGGCTTCGAACCTTACCACCGCGCCCTCGAGGCCCTGGTCCTACCGCCCCGCTATCCCAAGCGCGACGAACGCAACAAGGCCCGAGCTCTCGCTGTGATCGACGCCATGACGCGCCGCTGGCAGGAAATACACGGAAAATAACCGCTCTATGCACTACCCACCGTAAGGAGACAGTGTCATGGAATACCTCAAGACCGTGATCATCCAGGAAGTCACCCCGGCAGCCGACGGAACGTTCAGCTGGGACCTCCCCGTCAACCCCGTCAGCCACCTGGTCCTGACGATTATGTGTCTCAACAAAGCCGCTGAGGCCACGATCTATGATATCGCCGACATGGTTCCCAACGTTCACGTACTCCACCGAGGCACGACCGTCCTGCAGATGCGCGCCCGCGACTTGCTTGCCCTCAACCACCTCCTGCTACGCAAAACCCCCGTCATCGGACCTCAGGTCGCCACAGACGACTACATCCGCTGGTTGTCCCTGATCATCCCATTCGGCCGCGACATGTATCGCCCGGACGAATGTTTTCCTGAGAGCAAAGCCGGGGAGCTCACCATACAGCTTACCGTCGACATAGACAGGACCACATGCGACGAGCTGATGCTCCAACTTGAGTCCGTCGAGCTCATGGGTGCTACGCCCGCCAAGCACCTCAAATGTACAACCCTCATTTCAACCCCCACAGCCCTCGGCGATTGGGACATCGACTTGCCAATTAACAATATCTACGCCGCGATCATGCTCCGGGCAGAAACCAAACCGCTCGAACTCGTCAGGACCTGCACCATCGAAGCCCTCAAACTTTTGGCCGATAACGTGGAGCATTACTATGGCTATACCAACTGGGAGTCAATGCAGGGTGAGATGATCAACCGCCCCGGGTCCGAGCCTGGCTTCATCGCCGCTCACGGCTACCAGCACTGGGCCCACTACGCATACTTAGACTTTGACCCCCGGCTCAATGACACGTTCCTGATGCCAACCGCCGGCCTCAGCTCACTGAAACTCCGCATCGACGCAGGTGCTATGGACGAAATCCGCGTGTTCCCGATCGAGCTCCCTGTCGTTGGACGATAACCGAAACGGAGGCTCCCACAATGCCCCCTGAAACGCCGGAGCTCCTGCCCGGGCTTCTTATACACCCCATTCAGCTTATCGGCGTCTGCCCGCCCCTCTCTCAGCTTTCCCTCGTCTCCAAACATATAACGCTCGCCTACACCATGAAGTCCCTT
>JAUXAV010000113.1 GCA_030619735.1 Candidatus Aenigmatarchaeota archaeon
CTGCTCACCCTGCCTGTTGCAATACCCATGATGGTGGTTAATGCAGGGCAGAGCATGACCTATGTCCCCCTGCTTGGCATTCTTGACCTTGGCATAATATATCCCCTCCTTGTAATACCCCTTGGGATAATTGGCGCGTCCCATGCCTTTAACCTGCTTGCGGGATACAATGGACTGGAGGCCGGAATGGGGGCACTTATCCTGGGGACACTGGGCCTTGCTGCATGGCAGACCGGGCAGGGGTATGTAGCAATTCTTGCTGTAATGGGTTTTTTCACGCTGGTTGCATTCCTGGCATTCAACTGGTTTCCGGCAAGGGTCTTTCCTGGTGATACCCTTACATATTTCATCGGGGCGCTTATAGCATGCATAGCTATCCTGGGTGATTTAACCAGGATTGCACTGTTCCTGTTCATACCCTATTTCCTGGAATTCATACTGAAGGCCAGGGGAAGGTTCCGGAAGGAGAGTTTTGCAAAGCCACTGGAGGATAACAGCCTTGAGCTTCCCTATAAGAAGATATACGGGCTGGAGCACCTGGCAGTATGGTCCGTTAAGAAGTTAAAGGGCAAGTGTTTTGAGAGGGATGTTGTGATATTTATATTGGGCATAGAAGCAGTGTTAATTGCAATAGTATGTCTTTTGTGGGTATTTTAATATAAACATAAATTACTGGAATGGGTTTTGTGTTGTTATAGATGTTCCTTCTTGGGTTTCATTCCCTTCTGTCTGGGTTGTTTCTAGCTGCTCACCAGGATATTCCACTTCATATATCCTTATAAGGTAGTTGTCAAAGACCTTTTTAACCGGCAGGCCGTAGCCGTCCATTAGCATGAGGGAGTTGAATATTGTGAACTCTATTTCCTGCGGGACATAGTAGACCTTGTAAGGGGATATCACTATGCAGCCGGGTACGGATGGTTCCCTGTCTCCTGTGTGCATTATGCCGCTTGTTGTGCACATATCATTTATATACATCTTGCCGACAAACTGGCCTCCCTGGGACTGAAGCAGCATCGGGGTGTCAACCAGGCTGCCTGAATCATCAAGGGGTATCCAGAGGGCATAAGGCCCGTTTAAGAACTCATATATTGTCCTGTTATCCCTTGGGTATATCTGGGAGGGCTGCCTTGGGAATTCCATGTAGCCATAAATCGTCTTGCCTTCAGATGCTATCTTTGATATGGCGCCGTACTTGCCCGGAAGGGTGTAGTCCATAAGTATGTGGGTTACATTGTGCTTCTTTAGCAGGCTGTCAAGATGGTTGTCCCAGTTCTCGGGCTTGTCAACATACCAGTCCGCAATGGTCTTCCTGGGTCCCACACCTCCGCCGTCGCTAACAGAGGGCCTCTGACCCCTGGTCTGGAACCAGTAACCGAAGTCCCACCAAGACAGTATGCTTGAATTCTCCGGGGTTTGTTTTGCAAAGTAATCCATTGCCTGGTACCAGGGCTGGTCATCTGCGAGTTCGTATGTTCCGTCTTCATTGTATTTTACGCATACATAGTCCGCACTCTGCGGGAAGCATATGGAGGGTCCCAAACCCTGGGCATGAACATATCCTGTGGACGTGTTAACAATAAGTGTAAGCGCTATTATTATTGTGACCGGAACCAGAAGGAGGTTTACATTTGCCTCTATTCGGCCTTCCTTCAGGAGGTATCCGAATGCGAGGAATGGTATGGATATCACCACCAGCATTGCCGCAAGCAGTGTATTGGAGAATGATAAAAGGAAAGATATGAAGAATATCGCCCCGGTCAGCAAGAGCAGCCACCCTATCCTCCGGTCATTCTCCAGTATCTTGAACCTGGAGCTGTGCTTTATAAGCTCTGAAATGAAATAGCCGGAAACCAGGGCTGCAGCAGGGCCGAGAAGGAAGAGCAGCCTTATCATGCCGAAGACCCCGTATATTGCAACGATTATCCAGAGGAGGGGTATAAGGAGGATGAAGTCCCTCTTTTTGTAGAGATAGTATAAAAGCAAAACGATTCCTATTAAAACAAAAATCCAGGGGGAAAGGTAATTTGCCACTGAACTGAGCTGCGGGACCAGGGAAGCTGAAGATGCCATGCCCAGGCCCATACGTCCTGTGATGTCACCCCAGCCTCCAGGCATCTGCTCTGCAACAGTCTGGGCGGCGTAGCCCTTGGTAACAAAAATGGAGTTTATAAGGTTCTGGACTGTGTTGTTGACAGGGTCAATAAACATGGAAGCGGCCATTATGCCGACAAGTCCCAGGATTATGATAGCTGGTGCAAGGTATGGCAGCTGCTCCTCCCTGACAAGATGGAATCTCTCTGCAAAGAATCTCAGTAATACAAATACAACAACTACCTGGGCAAAGAATGATGTTCCCATGAACAGACCGGGGTGGAATGGGTAGAGTTGAGTTAAACCTATACCCAGTATAATTGTTGGAACATATGCCTTTACAAGTCCCTTTGGGCAGCGGTTCAGAAGGATTAATATGAGGGCAAAGGCTGCATAAAAAGCATAAAGGAACTGGACTCCTCCCCAGGTAAGTCCGAGAAGGGCAAGGGATATGCCTGAGATTATTCCGGCGAGAATGGAATTCTTCTTATACGCCCTTACAAAGAAGTATATTGAGAGTATGAGCAGGAATCCAGCAAGCGGTTCCTTTTCATAAAAGCCAGCACTTGTCCTGGTTATGAATGCGGGGACCGTGGCAAGGAAGAAGGCAGAGAACAGCCCTGCCTTGTAGTTATTGAAAAGCTCCTTTCCCAGGAAGAACATTACAAGCACTGCTAATGCGCCGAATATCGCAGGGGTTAACAGGGCAAAATTGAAAAAGAGCATGTTCATGCCCAGGGCTGAAAGGATTGAATAGAGGACTGTCGGGAGGTAGAATGGGACAGGGGGGTCCTGAAGGAAGGGGTGCGAGCCGTAAGGGTAGGCCCTCATTATGTCTGTTTCAGGGAGACGGAAATCATTCTCCAGAACGTATTCGCTAATCCTGTACATATACATGGGGTCCAGGGCCTGGAGCTCCCCATACCTTGCCGGGAATGCCCTTATCCAGAAGGCCATCAAAACTATTGCCAGAAGTACAAGAAGGTACCAGTATCTCTTGGCAAAGGTTTTTGCAAGGGCTTTGGAGTCCATATGACCACTATTGGGAATTAAGTTTAAAATGTTATATTGGATATAAAGTTATAACAGCGTTATATTTAAATCAGTTTTCTATCCCAGGCTTACTGCCTGAAGGGCTATGAACAAGATAAATATTGCTATGAATAATGCCCCGGTGGGCCTGGAAAGCCTTCCCTGGAACTTTATTACCAGCATGAGCAGGACGGTTGCGAAAAGCATTATCGGGAGGTTTATTAAAATTATTTCGGTTGTTGTGGGGACTGTCCTGATAAGGGATGCCAGGCCGAGGATTGTTATGTTGAATATGTTGCTTCCTATTATGTTGCCTATTGCAATGCCCCGCATCCTCTTGTATGCTGCTGTAACAGATGTTGCAAGCTCAGGGAGCGAGGTACCTATTGCTATGACAGTGAGGGCTATGACTATCTCTGATATTCCCATCCACTGGGCTATTCTGACTGTGGAATCCACCAGAAGCTTTGCCCCCAGGACAACAAACAGGGCCCCTATCAGGGAGATTATGAAATCCCTATGGATGCCTTTTTTCTTTGCAAGGGGGTTCCTTATTTTCAGCCTTGGCATCCTCTTCTTTTTCAGGATATAATACATGTAGGCT
>JAUXAV010000192.1 GCA_030619735.1 Candidatus Aenigmatarchaeota archaeon
AAAGCCCCGTCATCGGATAGAAGACCGAAGGATTAATTGGGGTTTGTATTAATTCCTTGGTAAAGCCTTTATATACCAGTTGTGAAGGCCTAATCTATAGCCAAAATCTAGACCCATCATCCATAAACCACGCCTGACAGCGGGAATTTATATAAAAGGGAATCAATTAGTAAATGGGGTTCGCAGGGTGCTGGTAAATATGGAAATATTGTTTCCCTATTCGTTCCTGGGCTTTGACTCCGGGATTTATCTGGTAGCGGCAATAATAGGCTTTGTCCTGGCCTATTACGCCTTCAGGACCCATGAGCTCACATCAAACAAGTCCCATTTCTACCTCTATATGGGCTTTGCCATCCTCAGCATGGGCCTTTTGATACTCTCCATGACGAGCTTCTATACCTTCATAAACTACAAGGTCCTATGCGCCACCCCTGAGAACTGCTATACAGCAGTATTTGACAGTACCTTAGATATGAGGGACTTCGGCTACTGGATTTATTACGTATCCTCTATGGTGGCATACTGCCTGTTCGTCCTGATGTATCTTCCCAAATTCAGGGAGAAGGCTCCCGCATTCTGCGTCCTCTTCTGGTGGGCGGTAATGCCCTATTTCCATCTCCTGAGCTTCTTTATAATAAGCTATGTCATATTCAGGACCCTGGTAAGCTACATAGAAAGCAGGAAGACCAACTCACTGCTGGTATTCATGGCATTCCTCTTCATGGGAATCTTCCATATCCTGCTGCTGCTCACCCCGTATGGCAAAATCCTGTATGTGGCGGCCCATTTCATCCTTCTTATAGGCTTCCTGTCGCTCCTGGCTGTCCTGCTCAGGGTTAACAGGAAAAGGAGCCCCTGGGGGTTAGGGTGATTCCCATGAACGAAAGAAGGTCAAAGATGAGGATATTCCTGGACATGCTTGATGCAATCTCCAGGAGAGGAGGAAAGGCCAAGCCCACCCATATCCTTTACGGAGCGAATCTCTCCCATGACAGGCTCAAGACCTACCTGGAGTTCCTCCTGGAAAAGGGCTTCATAGATGAGGTCCAGGAAAAGGGCAGGACATACTACACCATAACGGACAAGGGGAAGCGCTTCATGGCCGAGTTCGAAAGGATTGAAGAGCTCTCCAACGCATTTGGAATACCGATTTAAAGAGCTACGACTATTTTTGTAGGGGGTTGGGGGTTTCCTCGGAAGCATAAGCCCCTTCATCGGAAAAACGAAGGATTAATCTGGGGTTTGTATTAATTCCTTGGTCAAGCCCTTATAAACCAGTTGTGAAGGCTTTATCTAGAAGGAAAATCTATACCATACATCCTATTAAGAATCTGAAGACTAAGCTAAACCTGCTCCATTAACGGATTTTATACTATACTTCATACCATCATTTGCTGTCTTAATCTTCCTGCTCCCTGGCAGCTCTCTCGTATCCGCCCAGGATTCCCCCTTCATATGGGGGGTCGCCGAAACCGAAGTTATCGGGGTTCTCTGCTGTAACCAATCTCTGGTTTATTCCGTTGCTCCTGAATTCCTGTTCTCTCTCTTCCATTTCCATAGCACCTCTCCTTTTATAATGCGCCCGAGGCCGGGAAGAAAAAGATTCATCAGGACCGGAAAGGCAATCAGAATCAATAACACCCGGGGATATGGCTAACAAATTAATAGGACTTCTTCCCTGTATTAGCCACAAATATCGGGTGCATAACCTATTATTGGCCCCAAAGGTTTAAAAACATTACATTTTCTCCAAAGCCTCAATCCCCAGCAGATTAAGCCCGATACCCAGGACGGTCTTGGCCCCCAGGACCAGGGCAAGCCTTGCCTCCCTGACCCCCTTTTCCGCCTTTAAAACCGGAAGGCTCTGGTAGAAATTATTGAACAAATCAGAAAGCTCATACAGATACGTGCATATGTAATGGGGCCTCATGTCCCTGGCGGCTTTTTCAGCAACCCCCGGGAACTCTGCCAGCTTCTTCAAAATGGCCTTCTCCTTCTCCTCCTTCAGATTCCTGGCCTGGAACTTCCCGATACCCTTCATCCTGCCCTTCCTCATAATGGAACAGCACCTTGCATGCGTATACTGTATGTAAGGGGCATTGTTGCCCTCAAAGCTCAGGGCCTGCCCAACAGAGAAGGAATAGGTCCTTTCCGGGGATGCCTTCAGCATGGCATACTTCAGGGCTCCTGCCCCCACGGCCCTGATAACCCCC
>JAUXAV010000235.1 GCA_030619735.1 Candidatus Aenigmatarchaeota archaeon
TCGGAAAAAAATAAGGGAAATAAAAACTTGAAATATATATATTTTTCTGTTAGAATAAATGTTGGTGATAAAAAAAATATCGTCAGAGCGCCATTAACTAAAAAACAGAGCGTCATTTAGGAGTGATTAAATAGCCTTAATGGTGCTTTTTTTGTTGAAAATAAAAAGGAATCCAGACCAAAAAATCAAGATTCCTTTTTAAAAAGATATGCGTTTTCTACCTAATTAGAAGTGAACTCCATAAGAGTTATTAAAACTTCTTTACCAGGTGAAAACAGAGAGACCTTTTTTATTCTATCAAAATTTTGAAAAATAAGCAACTAAAGGGGATAATCAGATTGAAAAAAATCAGTGAAATGAATATTAGCAGTAACATGAAATTGAAGATAATCAATAAAGAGATCAACGAATCCCGGAAGAAATATATACAGAGGCTCAAGATCGAGGATCCTGAGGCTTACCTGGAATTGAGAAAATCACAAAAAAAGGATCTTAAAAGATTTAGAGAAAAGAATCCCGGTTATCAAAAAAATCGGAGAAAGAAACGATCCGGGAAATAAGGGGGTTAATTTATGGATTGGGAAAAAAAATTTGAGATTATTTATGAAAAAAATCAAAATCGAAAAGAGGTGAAAAATATGAGTGATCAAGAAAAAAATGACAAAAAAAAATTTTCTGCAGAGGAATTAAAAGTAGATTCCTATATGGCAAAACACGAAGGCGTATCCTATCGAGAGGCGGTCTTAGCTTGTCTTGATAAAACAGAAGAAGGAGAAGGAAAAAAAGTAGAATTTAGCGAATTATCTTCTGATGAAATTAATGGAGTTTCAAAAAATTTAGACGAGGCAATCTGTAATATGGATCAAGCTAAAAAGGTTAATGCTTTTTCTGAGGCAGATGAGGGTAAAATCTTAGAGGCCTATAATTTGCTAAAAGAAGTTAAAGGGAATTTTGATATTTTAGTAGAAAAAAATAAATAATAATCTTTAAAAGTGTTGGTTCAGGACTTGACCAAGTAGAAACGAGAACAGGGAGCATACCAAAAAAGAATACTCCCTGTAATCGAAAAGTTTTAAGTCTACCGTCCTTCTCCCTGATCCGATTTTATTTTAGCATATATTCCCGGCCATAACAAACCGGTTCACCTGGTGGGATAATTAGGGTTTATTTATGTCAAGAGAATTTTATCCATTTGGCTTTTCTTGATATATCCTTTCCCCTAGTTATCCTGCCGGGATTTAAAAAAGATGAAAGGGGGTAAAACTTTATGTTTATTAGCAGAGAAAAATTTGAAACTTTTCACGCAATCCGGGGAAATTATTCGCTGTATGTGAAAAACAGAAAAGACCTAAAAGACGATTCAATAATCCGGGTGGCCAAAGAAGAATATGACGTTATTCTGACCGAAAAAGATCTTGAAGAAATGAGAAAAAATTTTGAGCGTCTGATGTATAAATATATCAATTAAAATTGAAGGGGGAATAAAAAATTATGTTGGATTCTTTCGCTAATTTGACCGATCAGGAATCTAAAAAGAAGGTTGACTCTTTTTTTAGTGAACTTGAATATTTAGATAAGATCCGGATTTTATTAAGGGAATTTGATAAATTTAATATTATAAAATTGGAAAGCCGGGGGGTCTATAAAATGTGGCAGGCAATACCCTTAGAAAGACAAAAAGATATTTTTCGGGATCAATG
>JAUXAV010000036.1 GCA_030619735.1 Candidatus Aenigmatarchaeota archaeon
GCACGAGCTGCTCCGCCTGAGGAAAAGCTGGATTACTTAATCGAAGTCCTGACAACTCTGGTCCCGGTGCTAGCACAAGTAGCTGAGGGGCAAACTCAGATAGTTGAAGCGATGCAGCAGTGGCTGGCCGCCCAAGGGATAGAACCCGGTGTAGAGATTGCCATACGCACAGACTGGGTAGCCAAAGTACCAGAGCAGATATATAGGCATGCCACCAGGGCGGTAGGCACCTTCTACACAGATAGAATGGTCAACTGGACCAAAGGCAAACGAATCCTGTTCAAGGCTGAATCATCACTAAACCAAGCAGTCACCCTCCAGGTCATCGGCAATATTGTTGACGATAAGGAGCGAGCCACTGACATCAATGATCCCTTGCCCCTGGCTGCCGACGGCAACCTCAGCGTGGGTCCGGCCTGGGATGACTGGCACCCGTTTATTGGGATCCGAATAACAGCAGCGGTAGCACCAACAGCAGGTGTCCTAACCATCTCGGCAGTGGTGCAGGAATAAGAGGAAGTTATGAGCAAAGGACACGCTCTCTCAAGAGACGCGCTAATTAGAACACTCACCGCCTACCGGGGTATTACCACCGAACATGGCGAGGGCGATGGCACCACCCTGGTGGACTCCAACCTCAAGGACAATGCCCTTATTGCACCTACTTCCATCCCTGAGAAAACCATTCTTATTATGACTGGTGATGCCAGAGGTGAGGACAAGGGTGCCACAGACTTCGATAACTCTGACGGCAAAATTACCCTCCAGGGTAATGGTTTTAGCCACCAGATAAAGGCAGGCACAATCTTCAGGATACTCAATATCTCCAGCATTGAGATAGATGTGGCCAACATAAATACCAACATAGGCACTCCCACTGATAATGCCGACCTGGCCACTCTCTTTGCTAGAGCTAACAAAATAGTCCTTCCGACTCACGCCCACGTTCTGCTTGTAGTTCATGATACTTCAGTAGCACTTGATGCAGACCTCGACGAAGCACTAAGAGACTGGATGCTTGATTTGGGTTACGAGGTGACAGTAGCAGACCCAGCAGATGTAGCAGCCGACCTTGATGTGGATGCCTTCGACTTTATCGTTATATCGGGCAGTTGCCTTGTAGGGGATGCAGGCAACCTGGCCAATCTGAGGACAGCCGATGCGCCTTTGCTTTGTCATAGCGCAGCTATCGCTGAGTCAGCACTTTTCTTGGGCGCCGCTGCCGGAAGTGAAGCAGCCCAGACTCAGATTGAGATAATCAATAATTCCCCAGCTTGGCTCATTGAGCAGGCATTGGGAGATTTGACAGTTACTGCCTTGGCTGCAATCCAAACTTTGGAGACTGAAGCCGCTAATGCGATAGTTATAGGGGAGGAGGCAACTGGCACCGGGACTGACCTTGTTATAATTAAACTTCCACAAGGCGAGCAGGATGATGGAGACCCAACTTATGCTCCGTTCTATGATAGATACTTCAATGGCGTTGCGGACTACACGAACGCAAACGCTGTTTGGAAAGCTCTGATGGCAGGATTTCTTCATCACATGCTCCACGAGAAGCGATTTGGTGAAGGAACTGTCCAATTAAAGAGAAGCTATCAAGAGAAGATACCCGATAGTGACTTCAGCCTGGCAGCGATAGACACTGCCTTGACCGCAAACCCACCCTCTGCTGATGCAGCAAATTCTATTGTAGACTTAGACCAGCGAGTAAATCTATCTTATGTTCTCAGGAGCTTGTGGGTAAATGTCACCAGCTTTGGCGATGGAACACAGATGACATTCCAACTCTGGGTTTTGTTAAATGGGTCAGTCGTCTCGGTTGATAGTGTGGTCGTTAGTGCTCTTGGGATACAAAATTTGATGGATATTTTCGGGCTTCAGGAAGTCCATGCTGATGGAATCTGGATAACGGCTATAGTCGATGTAGGCAGTACCGGAGCCTGCAGCGGAACCTACAGATATGCGGAGGCTAGGAAATAATGACTAACTGGATACAGAGATTAAAAGCTCTGCTGGATGCCATCCTAGGTTTAGTAAACACTGCAGAAGCAACCGGCCCCTATAGTTACTTGGATGATGGTCTTGAGCAGGATGTTTATGAGGATACAGCTGTAACTAGGCGCCGAATCTGGCTTGAGTTCAGCAACAGGAATATGACCCAAATAGGCACATTCAAGATATACAGGAAGGTTGACGGTGCAAATTACGACCTGTATGTGACACAGGCAGTAACCATTGGTGCTGGCGATGACAGGGCTTGGGACGCGGAGTTCACCACCAACCAAGCATGGAAGCTGACTTATGAGGAAGGTGCCGACGAGGGTGCAGCTCGAGACATACCCTTCAATGTTATTACGCAGGTGATTGAATAATGGGTAGAGTAGGCGTAGGCGTTGGTGATATGACCAAAGCCGTCTACGACCCTGATTTGGACGGGCTGATTGCCCTTGCTCAGCTGGTGGCCGCAGTCTGTAGCGAGATTGAGGCCGCAGGACTGATAACTGCTCACGCTGGCGTGGCTACTGCTCACCATACTCCCCCTACTCCTGGGATATGGATTTTGGCAGAAACACTGAGCCCTTCTGGTGTTGCCACCATTACTAGCTCTACCCTTGCTGTTCACGATTTGTGGATGGTAGCTTTAACTCTAACACTAACCAAAGATTCAGAAACACAACTACGTCTGCAACTCAATGAAGATACAGGTAGCAATTATGTTTGCCGTTATGCTGATAATACTACTCTCGTTGTGGCGACCTCAACCACGTTTATGAGACTCGGTAGTAGTTATGACAACGAGCCCCTAATGGGAGTGTTCTATGTTGGTGGTAAAAGTTTAGGAGTTACGGGGAATGTGTTGGTATCAGGAGGCGTAGCAGGTTCCAATGCTTTTGACTACTTGCTCAATGGTCGGTATAGCGCCTCTGCTGATATTACTAAGTTTACCTTTTCTGTTTCGGGAGAGACTATGACGGGTAAAATAAAACTCTTCTATATGGACTACTAAAATGATTAGCTTTGACGATGAATTAAGGAAAATATTCGGAGACAAATACGAGGGTTGCACTCAGACTGGAGACGAACTTACTGAGTATCGGCTCAAATCAGGAGAAGTAGCCACGGCTGGGGAATTAGCTCAAGTAGATGCTTTGCCTAAAGGGGCAAAGGCTGAGTTAGATGAGCTCAAGGCAAGGGTAGAGAAACTGGAGAAGAAATAATACGCAGTCCTCAAGGCACTGATGAGATATAATGGGAGTAAAAATTGAAAACGCTAAACTCACCGGTTAAGTTTATGATCTACTCGGTCCTAAAAGCACTGAGGCACCCCCTGACGCCGATTTCCTATTGCTATTGCTCACACTGTAAGATTCGCTTCTCCAACCCAGCTGGCGAGTGCCCCCAGTGCAAAGAGAAGGTTGGGCAGTCACCAGAGAGCCAGCAGATGTCAGCTATTCCCTGGTGGGGTTCAATACTCTGTATAGTAGCTGGCATAGGAGCCTGGATAGCCTCGGCCCTATTAAACATTGCTCCCCTGGGTGAGGCAGCTCGGTTATTAGTCTATGCCCCCCTGGGACACCTATTCGGAATTTCACTTAAGAGAGGTTAGGAAGATGCCAGGAGAAAAGATTTCACCAGCTCTAATAGTGTTGCCCGCCTTAGGGTTAGGGCTCTTAGGCGTACTGGCCATCGCCGCTTTAGCCTGGGCAGCTCCGGAAGAGCCTGAGCCCGAGCCGGAAGAGCCTGAGCCCGAGCCGGAAGAACCTGAGCCCGAGCCGGAAGAACCAGTGGTTACTGTAGCTCTCAAAAATCCACCGAGCGGAGCTAATCGCTGGGGATTTACTCTTTATGATTGGAGTGGGACAAAGAGCCTAGCCAGAACCGTCTATAGTGTTGATGGTGTAGCTACCTTTAATATCCCCCCTGATTGGGCCTTCCCATTACGTTTCTGGATACAGGTTATTTACTATAGCAGCGTAACAGTGCTACACCAAGCACAGTCACTATCTCCCGCTTGGCCAAATTACATAGTGGAGTTCATCCCTGAATATGGGAACTACTACTATAACGTAGCTACCGGGCAGTTTGAGCCAATGGGTGTCGCTAAGACCTTGGAACTCCAAGCTGCCCCTTGAGCTTAAATATCTCACCCTCGTTTAGTGCCCTCAAATCCTTACCTTTAAGATGTTCAACTGGGAATTGCTCAGGCTGAAGCTCCCAGTGCCCTGAGACCCACGTGTCGCTGTAGAATCTCAGGTGTATTTGGTGATCAATGTCAGTCAGCTTGCGAACAGTAAAAATCTGCCGCTTATAGGTTGAGCTCAAAGTATTATACTGGTAGCCGTCGTCAATAAGCTCCTTGTATATCTCCCTCGGAGTGAGCAGCTTGGGTAACTTGAACAGCTTGTGCTTCTCCTCCATTGCCGTGTACCTGCCAAAAAATATTCTGACAGCCCGGCTCCACTTCACTAACCTAAAAAGTAACCCTTTTCTCATAGTGGCACCCCCTCTTTATAAAATCGTCTTTTCAATGCCGCACCCTGCTTAGCCCGATACTCAGGATCCTGCCACCGCTCCTTGGCAGCAGTGCTCTTCCTAGCAGAAACAGGTATTTTAGCAATAGTAGCTCGTCCTTTCCCTCTCTTACCCCTCGTTCCACCATTCTTTGATTTTGACCTTAAGCCAAACCCCTCCCTCCCCAGTAGCTTACCAAAGTCCCTTACCTCTGGGCAGTCCCTACATCGTCCAACATTACTAGAATCTATAATCCAATGGTGAGTGCAATTACTCTTTACCATGTCGCCTAGTTCCTGAATACCATTTTTCATCAATTATTGCCACGCCTTTCCTCCTTCTCCCCAGCCCCACTTTCACCCAGCATCTTCACCAGCCGTATCTCGTGGGCTGCCCCCAGCTTCCCCAGCCCCTCTTTTGTTGACTCTGCGACCTTGATGGATATATTTTCTGCGGTACCGAGGACTTCGCTGCCGGCCATTATTATCCGTGGCCCGAGGTCTACCCAAGCATTGGTTACCTTATCGACCGGACCTGTGATATCCTTACACACTTTTATCACCTTCCTCACCCTCAGCCTTTTTTTTGCCTAGTAGCTTATCAAATCGGTCGCGCTCAATATAGATAGAGGGCAGTCCCCACTTCTTCTTCGCATATTGATGTAGGTCCCAAGGCTCTAACTCTCGCTCCTCACCGCCAGCTTCCCTGTAGAGTCGTGCCAAGCCCTCATCTGTATAGTCCAAAATTACCGCTCCCTTATCCTCGAGTCCAGTTACCCTCACTATTCCCTCAGAGATTGCCCAGGGAACGCCAAAGGGAATATTCTTAATCTCGGTAACTACCGCTGGTGCCGCTGGGACCGGTATCTTGATAGTTACCACTGGCACGGGGTTATCGGGTATCTCTAAATCCACCTGGAAGACATACTCCGTGGGACCTGCTGATGGTGTCCTCCTCAGCCTACAGTCCCCGCTCTGGGCATTGACGATTAGGAAAACAGTTTGCTTCATTTTCTACCCCCTTTTGGTCCCTTGACCTTCTCCAAATATTCGTAGGCCTTCTGGATACGCTTGAACCTCTCCGGGTCACCACTAGGTTTATCAGGATGGGTAAAACCGACTTTAACGCGGTAAACACTAACAATCTCATCCCAGGATGCTTCAGGCTCGACACCGATAGTGGCACAAGCCTCATCAAAGGATTCCCTCGCGCCCCCCTTGGTAGCAACCAGCTCGGCACCCATAAAAGCTGTCCCTTTAACTATTCCACCAACCCCTCTTGCTTCCCACCGAAACATATTATCAATGACCTGGTGGCAAACCCTTAGATTCATTGCCTTTGTCGGTTGGTAATAAGAGCTAATTTCTGTCCAGCTTCTATTCCTAAAATAGCGCACGCTATAGCCGGGTCCCTTCTCTCCTGGTACTGGTTCCCAATCCGCTATTTCCCATTTAGAAAATAGCCGGCGCAAGTCAGCCAATGTCTGCGGAACTGTCTTGCTTGTTTTGATAAATGATGGCTCAGGCATGTTTACCTCCCTTCCTCTGGCCTCTGGTACGGCAGACCAAGAGCTCCATAGATAGATTCCTCACTATCGCCAGCGATCCTCTCCCCCTTCTCATTAAACAGCCCATCACCGCTGGCTGCCAGATGCCAGCCCATATCTTTAGCTCGGCTGCAAAGGCGAATGTTACTCTCCTTGCTCCCGGTCCGGATAAGGAGCAGGGTAGCCCAGGTACCCTCATCGGCAACGTAGATATCGACCTGGGTGCTGCCAACCATAACCCTCATAATCTTCTTCCCACTCATCTTGAGCTGGCCGAGTTTTATCAGCTCACCGTGGAAATTCCAGAGGTCATGGGGAATCAGAACCAAGTCAACATCATTTACCCAGGGAATCCTCCTCCGGATACTGCCAGCAATTTCTATTCTCTGACAGTAAGGGCTGAGACGCCTCACAACTGCGTCAGCCACTTTCTGTGCCCGCTCGAGTGCTATTTTGCCTCTTGCCATCATTCCCTCTCGAGTTTCCCCTTTATTTCCTCCAGCTCAATTATGGTGAGTGGGGCTGGTTTAAGATCCACAACTGCTTCCACCCTCCCAATCTCTAAGTGCTCCACATCGTCGCCCAAAAGCAAACCGGCGTCAACCACAGCATCGAGTCCCGGCTTAAACCTGGCTAGCAGGTTATCTTCATCTCTCAGTCGCTCTTCAGCAAAAACAACGGTTAGGTTAAGCTTGGCCTTGCCAAGGGGAAAGTCCCTACGATACTCTCTATTCCGGGCATCCACACAGCAATAGTACACAGCATCGTGGTATACCTTCCCGGCCTTATACTTCACAAGCCAACAGACGCGGCTGTTAGGGGAGTACTCAATCGGGGGCAAGAACGGAACTTCAATCCTCATCTTTCCCTTAAGCATTTCAGACATAGGGTCGTCTCCCTGATCTCAATTTCGGCATTCCTATCGGCGCTGGTGTGATAGGTAACCTCACCACACTCCCTACACTTCCAGGCGACATTAGTTAAATTCTCACTCATGGCGACCTACTCCTTTCTATCCCAAGCCAGTCAAGCAGGATGGCCCGGACATAGCTGATATGCAATTTATTCTGCATTGCCGCCTCTTTAAAGGCATCGTATACTTGCTCGACTGTGGCGCCGCCCGCAGCGGAAAGCTTTTTCTGTAGATCCCGCAATTGCGCAGTCTCACGGCTGTTAGGCATTCTGCCCCAGGCTTTGTTAAAGGTATCAGAAAGACACTGAAAAACAGATGAATCAGTAAGTAAGGGTGTGGATTTACTACCTGATTTACTACCTAGTGTACTAGGTAATCTTCCTTTTCCTTTTCCTTTTCCTTTTCCTTTTCCTTTTCTAATAATCTCTTTGCTACTTTCTCTGCCCGCCGTTTCGGAATTACTAGGTAGTTCACTAGGTAGTCCACTAGGTAGTCCGCTGGGGGGCCAGTTTTCTGTTATTATCTCTTTAGGGGTGGGATGGTAGCGCAAGTGGTCCATCCAGCCTTCCGGTGGGGGGTATGCTGATGGATAAGCCCATTGCAGTTTTTGCTCCTCCCACCAGTCTAGCATCTGGATAGCGGTGTGCCTTGAAGTGGAGTAAACCTTTAGAAATCCTTGCTCTTCCAGTTCCTTCAAGATGGCTGGGATATCGTCCTTTGGGATATCGGGGAGATTGGGGCAGGCAGTATACTTGATTTCGTCAGGGTCAGCAGAGAGCCGGCCCTGGTCATCGGAGTTTATCCACATTCTGTCGTAGAGTGTGGCAGCCTTTAAGCTGACCCGGCCTATGCGAGGGTCTGTTGACCGGCTCTGGGGAACTATTCTACCTCGAGCAATGCGCCTCATGGAACCTTTAGCTCCTTGTCGCTTTTATTCGGATGTAGCACTGGCTTGGTAGCTCTGTTATCTCCACCTGGGAATTGACATTAAGCTCTTTAAGGGCTTCAGTCTTTGATAGGCGGAAGTCATCCCAGAGAGCTTGAAACAGGTGGCCGAAATTTTTAATGGTGCGGGGGTCGCGGGCGGCGGACACTCCGATTTTTTTGGATTTGGGGGTTTTCTCCGTTGTTGAAGAAACTGTCTCGCCGCTCTCCACCCCACTCTCTTCCTCGCCGGGCGGCTCGCCAGATTTTTCACCACCTTTAGAGGGGGATTCCCCCTCCTCCCCAGGCTTCTCTTCAACCACCCGATAGTCTGTCTCAATAAACCTCTCATCAACCACTTCAACACCTTGAGGCATCTCACCGGGATATTGCCTATCGAGAGCCAATCTCTCAGCACGGACACAAGCCATATTGAGATGAGTATTGCCCTTTTCTTCACCCTTAATTCTTTCCTTCTTAGGAATACCACGGAGACCGAAGGCTTCAGCCCCGCTTTCAATGTCCTTAATATGGACGAAGCCATAGATGCTATTGGGGTCAGCCGTATCGCCCAGAATACTATCTATTTCTTCCTGGGTGGCTTTTCTCGGCGTCAGATCAAGGTAAGAGTAGTTGTGCTTCCGCTGCGCCATCAGTCGTGTGGCACCGATGCCGACTTGCATTGACCAATCTAAAACTAAGTTACCCTCGCCGTCCTCGATGTAATTCCCAGACCTGTCTTTACGTTTGTAGGGTATCAGGTAAATATGCTTCATAAGGGGGTTAAGCTGATAGGTCTGGCAGAGAAGAATGGCTT
>JAUXAV010000098.1 GCA_030619735.1 Candidatus Aenigmatarchaeota archaeon
TACTTTGACGAGGGCAAGGAGAGCGTGCAGATAAAGCCCGAGCACGTGGTAGTAGTTTGTATAATCTTTATTGCCTTGGAGATGGCCCTGAAATTCGGGGTTTTTTAGCGGCTGATTCTGATTGATTTTTTAATCCCAAGGGGGAAATTAAACCATGGTAGAGATAAGGCTCGGTCCCGCAGGCTCAGGCGGATATGCCGACTCCACCCTAGAGGGTGTGCAGAGGATTCCGGAGCTTGGGCTCCAGACACTGGAGGTCCAGTTTTCGCATGGTATAGGAATGGGCATCCCTCTTGCCAGGCGGGTGGGTGCTGAGGCTAAAAAACAAGGCATATCACTAAGTGTACATGCACCCTACTATATCAACCTTGCCTCAAAGGAGAAGATAAAAATCGCCCAGAGCAAAAAGCGAATCCTGGATTCCTGCGAGAGGATGCACCATATGGGAGGGGGTCCTGTTGTTTTCCATCCCTCGTATTTCGGTGGCATGGACAGGGAGAAGGTCTTCCAGACAACCAGGGAAGCCATCCTGGATATGCTGAAGACCATAAAGAAGAGTGGCTGGAATGCGGAATTGGCGCCGGAGACCACTGGGAAGCACTCCGCCCTGGGAAGCCTGGAAGAGACCATAAGGCTGGTAAAGGAGACCGGATGCTTTCTCTGCGTGGATTTGGCACATCTGTTCTCCCGTCAGTACGGCAAGATTGATTATAAAGAGATATTCTCCAAACTAAAACCACTCAAGCTGAAGCACCTGCATTTCCATTTCTCAGGGATTGAATACACCTCAAAGGGCGAGAAGAACCATATACCACTGGACCATTCCCCGGATTTCAGAAAGTTTGCCCAGGAGCTCCTGAAACAGAAATGGCTTAAATCCGCCACCGTCATTTCCGAATCCCCTGTCACCTGGAAGGACTCCCTGAAGATGAAGAAAATCCTGGAAAGTATGGGGTACAAATTCTAGGGGGTTCGTCTTTTAACTGAACCCAGGGCAATCCTTTTAAAGGTTACCGGGATAAATAGTCCTTTAATATGATAGAAATAAGGCTCCATGGAAGGGGTGGGCAGGGCTCTGTTACAGCTGCAACAATCCTGGCAAAGGCCGCAGGGTATGACAACAAGTATGCTCAGGGATTCCCCGCATTCGGCACAGAGAGGAGGGGCGCCCCTGTGAAGGCATTCTGCAGGATATCCGAGGAGCCGATAACCATAAGGTCCCAGGTGTATGAGCCTGACTTTGTGGTGGTCCTGGACTCCAGCCTTCTGGGGCTCACTGAAGTTATGGAAGGCCTGAAAGGGGACTCCCTTGCTCTGATAAATTCAAAAAATCCCGTCAAGTTGAATCCTGGCAAATCTGTTAATTATGATGCAACGAGCCTTGCCCTTGAGGTCCTGGGAAAGCCCATAGTCAATACCGCCATGCTCGGGGCGTTTGCGGGTATTACAGGGCTGGTCTCCCTGGAATCCCTCCTTAGGGCAGTGGAGGATGTCTTCCCTGGGAAGATGGGGGAAGCCAACAAGGAGCTTGTCAAAAAAGCATACGAGGAGGTTAAAAAATGAGCACCCTGAAGGAGTTTTGTGAAAGGCTTTTCAAGCACCATAAGGAATCCGAGGAGATTTGCAAAGGGCTTGAGGAAGTTAATAAATCATCCGGGCCCCAGCACAGGCCAGGGCATGCATACAACAGGGATTTTTATGAGAGGATGGGCCGGGTGGAGGGAAAGGAAAGGATTATGCACTTTCCCAAGATAATAAAGGATGCCATTCTGCTGAAAAGGAGGGGGAAGGTTTTGGAGAAGAGGAGGCGTGCCCTGAAGGTTTACAAGGCCCTGAAGGATGCGGGGGCGAAAATCGACTGGGGCGCTGAGAAGTGGTGATATGGAAGTTGAGACTGGTGCAATAGTGAAGGAGCCCGGGAGTTCTAACAAGAACAAGACAGGAAGCTGGAGGACATTCAGGCCCCTGGTTAGTGCCAAATGTACCGGCTGCGGGATATGCGGATGGTACTGTCCCGAGGGTGCAATTAAAATAATAGAAAAAGACGGTAAGAAATCAGTTGAAATAGACTATGACTACTGCAAGGGCTGCGGTATATGCTCAAGGGAATGTGCACAGAAGGCAATAAAGATGGAGAAAGAGGAGAAGTGAAACCATGGAAGTGGAGGTCAAGGCAAGAATTGATGATTTGGATACTGTTAAGAAAAAGCTAGAATCTCTGGGGGCAAAATTCGACAGTATAGTTAAACAGAAAGATGCCTATTTCAAGTCCAGGGGGTTTGACAGCAAAAAACAGGGCCCTGGTGATTGGATAGTGAGGATAAGGACTAGTAGAGGCCAGAAGATACTGACGCTGAAGGCACTTACCGAAATCCTTGGTGCATGGGTTGAACATGAAACCGTCATAGATGATGAAAAGGAAATGCAAAATATACTGGAAACCATGGGGCTCTTTAATGTTTTTACACTCAATAAGGAGAGAGTCCCTGGGAGATTGGACGAATTTGAACTGTGCCTGGATGATGTGAAAGAGCTTGGGAAATTCCTGGAAGTGGCACTTGATTCCGAGGACAAAGAAAAGGAAAATGCAAGGGACATGATAATAGAATTTATGAAAACACTCGGAATAAGCGAGAAAGATATTGAGAAGCGAGGATATGGGGAGATTATAGGGGAAAAGCTGGGGCATAGATTTGATGGGATGAGGTGATAATATGGTAGAATTTGTTGCTGGCTTTATAACTACAAGGGATTTGGAGGAGGCAGGGAAGATTTCCAGGGCCTTACTGGAGAAGAGGCTTGTTTCATGCTGCAATATAGTCCCCGGAATAGAGTCCCTGTACTGGTGGAAGGGAAAGATAGAAAAGGAAAATGAAGCCCTGATAATACTGAAAACCAGGAAGGGAAAAACAGATAAAATTATAGAAGAGGTTAAGAAAATCCATTCATATGAAGTCCCGGCAATAGACTTCCTGGATATTGAAGGCGGGAACAGGGAGTTCCTGGAATGGATAGAGAAGGAAACAGAGGAGGTTAAGGAATGAAGAATGTAGTGGAAGGCTCATTCGCTGCTGCAAAAGCTGTGCAGCTTTGTAATCCGGGAGTTATAGCTGTATATCCAATTACACCGCAGACCCATATCCCGGAGGAACTTGCAAAGATGATTGCGGACGGGGAACTGGACTCTGAAATGGTAAGGGTGGAATCCGAACACAGTGCAATGGCGGCATGCATAGGCAGCCAGGCTACAGGGGTCAGGAGCTATACTGCAACAAGCAGCCAGGGCCTGGCCCTGATGCATGAAATGCTCTTTGTGGCATCCGGTATGAGACTGCCAATAGTCATGACCAATGTGAACAGGACCCTCTCAAGCCCCATCAATATCTGGAACGATCAGAGTGACAGCTTTGCCGAGAGGGACTCGGGATGGATTCAGCTCTACTGCGAGAATGCGCAGGAGATATTTGACACCCATATACAGGCATTCAGGATTGCGGAAGAAACCCTTCTCCCTGTAATGGTCTGCCTTGACGGATACATACTCTCGCATACCTCAGAGCCGGTGGAGTTCCTGGACAGGGAGGCAGTGGTGAAATTCCTTCCCGGATATAAGCCAGGGTTTTCCCTGAATCCTGCAAGGCCTGTTACAATGGGCCCCCTGGGAACGCCGGAGCATTTCATATATTTCAAGAAGCAGCAGGATGAAGCAATGGGAAAGGCTTTAGAGACCATAAGGAAGGTGAACAGGGAATACTCCTCCATATCAGGGAGGCTGTATGGGAACGGCCTGATAGAAACAGTTAATCTGGTGGATGGAAAGGACTCCGCCCTTATAACCCTGGGCTCTGTTGCAGGGACTGCCAGGGCCCTTCTGGATAAGATGGGAATCGGACTGATAAGGCTGAAAAGCCTGAGGCCCTTCCCACTGGAGGAACTGAAGAAGGCATGCCAGGGCCTGAAATCCCTTGGCGTCCTAGAGAAGGACATATCCCCTGGATGCAACGGGGCGCTCTATAATGAGGTCAGGTCCGCCCTTTACGGTTTGGATGGCAGGCCTAGAATCTCGGGGTTCATAGCAGGGCTCGGGGGAAGGGACATAAGCATGAGGGATATGGAGATGGTTATGAGAAAAATAAGGTGCAGGAATGGGAAGCTTCCTGCAAAGGAAGGGAAGGAGGTTGTGGAATGGCTGATGTAACAGGAAAGACTAAACTGATAGGGAAGAGCACGAACCTCTGCAGCGGCTGTGCAGAGGGCATTGCCATGCATCTGGTTTCCAGGGCATGCCCCAAGAATGTCATAGTGTCAATGGCTACTGGGTGTCTGGAGGTATGCACCACACCATACCCCTTTACGAGCTGGCTTGTCCCCGCTATACATGCGGCATTTGAAACCTCCTCATCCGTGGCATCAGGGATAGAGGCTGCTGTGAAAAAACTGGGTAAGGACTGGAAGGTCCTGGTAATAGCCGGGGACGGGGGGAC
>JAUXAV010000076.1 GCA_030619735.1 Candidatus Aenigmatarchaeota archaeon
CAAGGCCCTGGAAACAGGCAGGCCCTTCTCCATAAACGAGCTTGCAAAGGAGACAGGGATGCACAATATCACGGTGAAGAAGTATATCAGGATTATACAGGTTGTCCGGAGGGAGCCCAGGGTAGAGGTAATTAAGACCAAGCACTCAATTATTTTAAGGGTTAGGAGGTAATAATATTGATAGGAATGATAAAGTTTGGGGTGCAGACCTTTGGAAGGAGTGTAGAATGCAAGGAGGATAGAAAGGGTTGCTATGGTGCCAAAGAAAGCCGGGAATGAAATTGCCCTCAGGGTGGGAGAGCTGACAGACAGGTCAGAATCAGGAAGGGGTATAGTCAGGATTGACTCCGGGAGCATGAAGGAATTAGAGGTCAGGGAGGGG
The DNA here is from genome assembly GCA_030619735.1 of Candidatus Aenigmatarchaeota archaeon. GTDB lineage: Archaea > Aenigmatarchaeota > Aenigmatarchaeia > QMZP01 > JAUXAV01 > JAUXAV01. The sequence continues at coordinate 383 of JAUXAV010000076.1, forward strand.
GACGTGGTGGAATTGAAGGGCCAGAGAAACACAGGGGCGATTGCTGTCAGGGCCTATCCGGCTGATGTGGGTCTCAGCCTGGTCCGGATGGACGGGATAAGCAGGAGGAATGCAGGAATAGGGGTGGGGGAGACCGTAAAGATAAAGAGGGTTGAGGTCAAGGAGGCAAAGAGGGTGGTGCTTGCCCCGGCCCAGAAGGGGATAATGCTCCAGGTCCCCCCGGAGATGCTAAAAAATAATATACTTTTCCGGCCTGTGAAGAAGGGCGACATGCTTTCCCCGATGCCGGTGGTCAAGCAGAGGGGGCAGGATGAATTCGAGGACATATTCAGCAGCATGTTCGGGGGCATGGGGATGTCCGGCTTCTCCCCCATGGGGCAGTTAAGGCTGATGGTTGTGAGCACGAACCCGGATGAGATAACCAGGATAGGGGAGGCAACAGAGATTGAGGTCAGGCCTGAGGCAGTGGAAATCCAGGAAAAGGCCATATCTGCAATAACATACGAGGACATAGGAGGCCTGCATGAGTCCATAGACAAGATAAGGGAGATGGTTGAACTCCCCCTGAGGCACCCTGAATTGTTTGAAAAGATAGGAATACAGCCGCCCAAAGGGGTCCTGCTGTACGGCCCCCCGGGAAGCGGGAAGACCCTGCTTGCAAAGGCTGTATCCAATGAGTCAGGAGCCAATTTCTCCCTGATAAACGGCCCTGAAGTCATGTCCCGCTGGTATGGCGGCTCGGAGGAGAACCTCAGGAAAATATTCGAGGATGCGGAGAAGAACGCCCCTGCAATCATATTCATAGACGAGATAGATGCCATAGCCCCGAAAAGGGAGGATGTTACAGGGGAGGTTGAAAGAAGAGTAGTCTCCCAGCTCCTATGTCTCCACCCTGAAACAAAGGTTTACTTGCCTGATAAATTTATTGACATAAAGAATCTTTATGAAAAAAGTAGTGGCAAGAGCATAAAAGACGACAACAATGTTGAACACAAGATACCAGGTAAAGAAATATATGTCCAAGCACTGGATAACAGCGGGAAGATATCAAAAGCTAGGGTTATAGCCATGTCAAAGACCCCAATCAAGAAGGGGTATAAAATCAGCCTGGCAAATGGCGGAAACATTACATCATCTCAGATAACAAGGTTCCTTACCATAAGCAACGATGGGATAAAATGGAGGCATGCACATGAATTATCTGAGGGGGACTATATACTGATACCCAGAAAACTTGAATTCTTGGAGAAGATAGAAAAGATTGATGTGTTCAAGCTACAGGAAAAGGATAAATGGATAATAAAAACTGGCAATCCTGTTCTTGCAGGTTTTTTCAGAAGGAAATACATAAAACTGAGCGAGATTAAGAGCCTGCTGGAGCATCGCAAGATTCCGGTAAAGGGTATGTCTGAGAGGGTGTTGAATTATCTACTTAGTAAGGGCGAGGATAGCAAGGAACAAATAGAGAGTAGCCTTGGCATAAGCAGGAGGAGCCTGAATAACTGCATAAGAAACCTTAAAATGAGGGGTGTTATAGAGGCTGGGAAGACCATAAAGGCAAAGGAAATTACCAGGCAACAGATAGTGAATAGCATAGAAGGATTGGCACACAAGGATGACAAAAGGATATACCCACTGAAAGAAAAATATTTCATAAAGCTACCGAAATTCCTGGATGAGTCGCTGGCAAAGTTCCTTTCTCTTGTTATTACAGAGGGTCATATTAACAATCGTGGAGTAAGGCTCAGCGGTGAAACATCTTGGATGGTAGAAAGAATAGGGGAAGAAATATTTGGACTGAAATCCAAGGTTGACAAATACAGGAAAGACCTTAGAACAATTGAACTCAATTCAAGGGCATTATCGGAATTTCTGAATGATTATTTCAAGATACCAAAAGGTAAAAAATCATATATAGTTAAGATACCAAAGCAGATATTCACTTCACCAAAGTCTGTAAAATCCAGCTTTCTGGCAGGGCTTATAGAAGGTGACGGAAGCATCTACAGGAGTTCTGTACGTTTCTATACAGCCAGCAAGGGAATGGCAGAAGATGTGACAAGGCTTTTTGCTTCTTTAGGCATACAATCAGTTTTGAAGAATTATAATGTCTATACTGTAAAGGTAACAGGTGGTTTTGAGTCCTTTAAAACACTTTCTGATTCTATATCAAGTTTCATTGAGTTGGAAAAGAAAAAGGCCACACTTTCAGAGCTAACTAAAAAAATAAAGAAGTATTCAAGCGTGGTTTATCCTGTAAAGGATATGCTTAGAGATATTAGAGAACAATACAACCTGAGAATCGATGATAACAAATACAGGTATCTTTCTCCAAATCTAACATATCAAATAAATTCAAACGTATTGGGTTATTTCATACAAAAAATGGAAGGTATAGAGAATACTCTTGTTGAGGAACTAAGGCAAGTGCAAAAATCAGAGGTTATTCCGTGCATGATTACAGGTGTTGAAACAGTAGAGACAGAGCAGATGTATGACCTAACCACCGAATATTCCAACTTTATAGCTGGTGATATACCAGTGGTTGTACATAATACCCTTATGGACGGGCTGAAGTCCAGGGGCAAGGTAATAGTAATCGCGGCTACAAACAGGGAGAACTCAATAGACCCTGCCCTGAGAAGACCGGGAAGGTTCGACCGGGAGGTTGAAATAGGCGTCCCTGACCAGAAGGGGAGGCTGGAAATCCTGAAGATTCATACCAGGAATATGCCCCTGACAAAGGACGTGGACCTCAACTGGCTGGCATCCATTACTTATGGGTTTGTGGGAGCGGACTTGGAGGCCCTGGCAAAGGAGGCGGCCATGTCCGCCCTAAGAAGGAATCTTCCTGCTATAAGCTGGAAAAAAGCAGAATTGCCCCCGAAGGTCTTTGAGAAGCTCAAGGTCACGAAAAGGGATTTTGACAATGCCCGCAAGATTGTGGAGCCCAGTGCAATGAGGGAGGTCCTAATAGAGGTGCCCAAGGTTAAGTGGTCTGATGTAGGGGGACTAGAGGAGGTAAAGGGACTCCTGAAGGAGTCTGTTCAGTGGCCACTGAGCAACCCCCAGGCCTTCAAGAGGCTCGGGATAAGGCCGCCCTCAGGGATACTGCTTTATGGGCCGCCTGGAAGCGGGAAGACCCTATTGGCAAAGGCCGTAGCGACCGAATCAGGGGCGAACTTCATATCCATAAAGGGGCCGGAGGTGTTTAATATGTTTGTTGGGGAATCGGAAAAGAAGGTGAGGGAGATATTCAGGAGGGCAAAGCAGGTTGCCCCTGCAATAATATTCTTTGATGAGGTGGATGCCCTGGCGCCCAGGAGGGGGCTTGAGCCAGGGACAAGGGTTTCAGAGAATGTGGTATCCCAGATACTGACAGAGATGTCCGGATTAGAGGACCTGCACAATGTAATTGTCATTGCGGCTACGAATCGCCCGGATATTCTTGACCCCGCCCTTTTAAGGCCGGGCAGGTTTGACAGGCAGATACTGGTCCCTGCCCCGGACAGGAAGGCCAGGGAGGAAATCCTGAAAATCCATACCTCCGGGATGCCCCTGAAGGGGGTCAATATAAAGGAAATAGCAAGGAAGGCAGAGGACTATTCCGGGGCGGATTTGGAGGCCCTGGCCAGGGAGGCGGGGCTGAACGCCCTGAGAAAGAACATGCAGTCAAAGGAGGTTGGAAAGAAGGATTTCTCAGAGGCCCTCAAGAAGGTCAGGCCGAGCGTCAATCCCAGGGTTGTAGAGTTCTACGACAAGGTTGCCCAGGCCTTCAGCTCTGTCAAGCCCAAGAAGAAGGAAGAGAGGGAAAATTATATAGGCTAATTCTCCCCGGGCTCCCTTTTCGGGTCCCTCACGGCCAGGATGCCGAGATGGGGGATTATTGCCATGGGGTCATAATAGACAGTGACAGCGAACTCCGTTCTCTCGCTGTCCCTTTTGCGGTATCTGCGGCCGCGGAGGAGCGCCATTTCCTGGCCCTCCCGCAATGTAAAATATGCACTGGGCTCGTCAGGGAGCTTCGTGTATGTTATCCGGGGCAGGCCGGTTCCGCTCTGGAGGAGCTCTTTTATCCTGAACCAGCCCTGGGGAGGGAGGATTATCCTTTTCTCCCTGCCTGAAATCAGGGGCCTGTGACCGGGGATTATCCTGACCTCCGGGCTTTCAATGTAAGAAGCCAGGCATCCCTTCCGCACTCGTCTGTTTCTCACGTCCCTGAGCACGCCTGTGAAGGTAAAATAATCCCTCATCTGCTCCACTATCTTGGGCTCCTGCTTCTGGTTGGCAATTATATTGTATTCCCTGTCACTGGGGCCCCTCAGGTCCAGGTTCCCGAGAACGGTCTTTGTATGGTAGATGCGCATGCCTCTATAGATGCTGTCCGAGCTGATAATACAGGGGTTTGCATAGAAAGGGAAGGGTTTTCCCTGGTCCTGGAATTCCGGCCAGGGTTCGCTCAGGATTATTTTGGAGGATTTGGTCTCTACAGGCATGCAAATCAGTTGCTAAAGTATTGGGGGTAAATCTTATAAGGTTTTCCAAATCTGTTTCCAAAGCTATTTTAATCCCTTCCTGCTATTTCTTAATATGCTCAGGAAGCCTGTTGTTTCGGGGATGTTCTATCCCTCTGATAAAGGGGAACTGAAGGGTGTGCTGGATAAGCTGTTCTCAGGCACAGGAAAGGGGGGGAACCTGGGTGTTGTTTCCCCTCATGCAGGATATCCCTATTCAGGGAGGGGCTCTGCTTTTGCGATAAATTCGCTCAGGAAGGCTGACCGGTTTATTATCCTGGGCCCGAACCATACAGGGATAGGAAAGCCCTTCTCAATAATGCTGGAGGGGGAATGGGAGACCCCCCTGGGGAATGTTAGGATAGATTCCGGGCTGGCAAACACCCTCAACAATGGGTGCGATTTCCTGGATGAGGATTCCTCAGCGCATATACAGGAGCATTCCATTGAGGTTCAGCTTCCCTTTCTCCAGCACAGGTTCGGGAAATTCTCCTTTGTCCCTGTTTGCATAATGAATGCGGGCTATTCTGAGGAATTTATGAAGAAGTGCGAAAGGTTGGGGAAGGTGATTGCGGAAGCGGTGAAGGGTAAGAAT
>JAUXAV010000329.1 GCA_030619735.1 Candidatus Aenigmatarchaeota archaeon
ATGTAGATTGCCTTCCCTGTCCCCACATTCTTTATCTTTGCGTTTATATCTACCATACTCCCGGGCTCTATATCCCTGGGGCTGACCTGGACATCCGTCAGGATGAGCTTGGGGTCCCCTCTCACACTGACAGGAATCATCTTGCTTGCGGTTGCTGTGGGCGTCTTATTGGAATATATAATAAACTCCACCTCATACGTGTTGCTGATTACAGAGTCATTCACATAGAGGGTGTAGGATGACTTCACAGAGCTTTCCGAACCGATGCTTGTGTATTTCTTTGTCCTGTCCCCTGTTATCAGGGTAAAGGGGTATTCCGGCCTTATTTCAACTATGACCTCTTTAGCCTCCCCAAATCCGGTATTCTCTATCTGTATATCCAACTCCACATTGCTTCCCGGCTCCACTGGAATCGGGCTCTGCCCTGCCAGCACCATGTCCAGGTTCGAGCCTTCCAGTGCCCCCAGAACAGGGGGCAATGCCAAAAGACAGGCCAGGATGAAAGACAGAATTATAAACCTTTTCATATTAAATTACCTGTTTCCCCTCTTTATATGTTTTCTCAGATGCTCCTCCCTTGTTATCTCCCCGTCCATTATATGGATAACCCTGTCGCAGTATTTCGTAATCCTCATATCATGGGTTACAACTATTATGGTATAGCCTTTCTCCCTGTTTAAATTCTTCAGGAGGTCCAGTATCTTCATCCCTGTCTTTGTATCAAGGTTCCCAGTGGGCTCATCCCCCAGGATTATCTCAGGGTCATTCGCCAGGGACCTTGCTATTGCAACCCTCTGCTGCTCACCTCCGGAGAGCTGGTTGGGCCTGTGCTCTGCCCTTTTACCCAGCCCCATGGTTTCAAGCAGCCCCCCTGCCTTTCTGAAGCTCTCCTCCTTTCCCCTGCCTGCAATCCTCATGGCAAAGGCAACATTCTCCAGCGCAGTGAAGCTGGGAATAAGGTTATACTGCTGGAATATGAACCCGAGCTTCTCCCTCCTTAGTTTTGCCAGCCCCTTTTCACCCAGTTTTCCAGTGTCGGTGCTGTCCAGGAAGACCTTGCCGTAGCTCGGCTGGAGGAGGCAGCCTATT
>JAUXAV010000233.1 GCA_030619735.1 Candidatus Aenigmatarchaeota archaeon
AATATATTTTATCTAACTGACTAAATTATAATATAGGATAAACAAAAAGTCAAGTATTGTATTAAAATAAATCCAAGTATCTTATAACCCTTATTTTATATAGCTTTCTGAATTTAACAGAATAACCATTGTGTTAAATACAAACCTCTCCGGATCAGGCCAGGAGAATCGAGATACTCCGATAAATAAAAAAATCTTTATACCTCTCAGATCTCCCCAAAATCCAAAATTCTTTTTTTAATAACTCCGATAACTCCGATAGGCTAAAAATAACTCCGATAAACGAAAATCGCCTCTTATAACCATTGAAAACAAAGGACTTTTTTTTTCGATTTTTTTCGATTTCCCCCAATTTTGTGTTTTTTTGTTTTTTACATTTAATTTATCTAACAGGATAACGATATAGGTTAAAGATAAAAGATGAGCAACCTTTTTATTTTTATCCTTTTATATTTCAGAGGATACTTTTGTTAAGTAAAAAATATCTCCGATGAACTCCAATGAATTGAGCTATATAAGGCCTTACAGAGTTTTTATTTTTTAAGATTCCCCTAATTATACATAATCCCTTTTATATCGAATAAAAAATAAATGCCTAAACCCAGTTTTTAGGAAAATCTTATACCCAATTTTTAGGCCTTATTCGGCCTTTCTATTTAACAAAAGAATTTTCTCTTTTCTCTCCTGATTCATATTCTTACATTTAGCTCCCATAATTATATAAAAATCCCTCTCATCTGCTTTATTCTCTTTTACAGCGTTGACCATTACCTGGTAGAAATTATCAAATTTTTCTAAAAAATTCAGTCTTTCCGGTAACATTTAAAATCACCTCTTTTTTAAATATCACTTAAACTAAACAAAAAAACTTTTGTTCGTTAAAAACCCTCTTTTTATCTTTCTATCTTCTTGATCATTTTTTTAATTTTGACTTGCTTTAAAATACCCTTAATTAAACACCAACAAAAAAATACACCTCTACTAACCACTCTCTAAAGGCCTACTAATGCTATCACCAGTGATACCCCCCTATGCTATCATTTCAGGTCGCTTTTTCTCTAAAATCATAAAACTTGCGAGCCTACTAATGCTATCATTTTAGGTCGCTTTTTTGACTTTTTTAGGTAAATATGGAGTAATTATTGGATTTTTATCCTTGCCTGATTTAGCTTTGATCTTGCCTTCTCTAACTAATAGTTTATAAGCACTATCCCACCTTGAAAGCGTTATAATTCGCCTTTTTGACTTTGGTGCCGTTGAATATGGTCTTCGGTAAATAAAATGATAAAATTCTAATCTCCTTAGAGATCTATCAATAGTTATTTTCGGTATCCCGGTTTCCTCAGTAATTTCCGGATTCGTTTTCCTGGTAGTTCTCCACCAATTACATTTACTCGCTAAAAATTCATAGATATCTTTATCCTTTTTAGTAAGCATACGAGAAAGCCCTGAATTTATAAAGCCATTAGGCAAATAGCTAAACGATTCTCTTTTGTCTTTAGGCAATAAATTACCTTCATTATCGTAACAACTGCTTTGATTAAGTTCCGGGTAAAGATTTACCAACGTCTTATCTTCAAGATCCATTTTTTCTTTAAATTCTTTTTTCTTCATATAAAAATTTTCCTCTCTTCAAGCCTGACCAATGATCAGATCGAAAGGAAAATATAAGCCTAAAATCCAATCACCGGCCAGGTTAAAGCAGAT
>JAUXAV010000134.1 GCA_030619735.1 Candidatus Aenigmatarchaeota archaeon
TTCCTTGAGCTCATTGGGCGGAACCCGGAGAACATGGGCCCCGATATTGTCGCCGCGCCTTGAGAGCGCAAAGGCCAGCCGGTCCCCGGAGCCCCCGAATGTCATGAGCACGGTGTCGCCCTTCTTAAGGCCGTCAAAGGCCACAGGAACCTGGGCAACATGCCAGCTCTTTTTCATTTCCCGCACGAAGTCCTCGGGAAATGCCTTAGGGTCTTCACCATCCTTGAGCTTGCGCCAGTGGAGATGATGGGAAAGGATTTTGGATATGTCATCCTTATCCCTCGGATCCCTGTGGCTTGTCGGGAAGCGCCTAAGCAGGAAGTCCAGCTCATCAGTCTCCGTCGCCAGGCTATGGCAGACCAACTTTCCTGACCCATTCTTTATTGCGACTAGTGTCGGCCGCTCTTCCTTATCTGCTGTTATCTTCACACGATGCTTGATACCAATTACTCTTCCTTTCTGTTCACTTTTCTGTTTCATTTCAAATCTCCTTTCAATTTTCGACCCCATGGGGTCACGTTAATGTTTCGTCCCGAAGGACATTCCTTTAATCGTCCGCCATAATATCGAAAGGTGGGACAAAAGGGTAATCGTCCCGAAGGACAATGCTGGAGTCGTCCCACCCTGTCAATTTGCAAGACTGCCCCACACTTATCGCATCGTTCTTGTGAACATATGTGATATCGTAGGGCAGTAAAGAATGGCAGACAGTGCCACCATCGTCTAAAAGACATATGAAAAGTCGTCTGCCATAATATTTGGAATGGAGTGGGACAGCATTTCAATCGTCCTTATGGACACTCCTGTAATCGTCCCACCCCATAATTGCAATTACAGCCAGTTTCGTCTGCCAGCATTCATAAGATAATCCTGAGACAGCATTTTAGCCTCAAAAGACATACTCAAGACAGTAGAATATGGCTGTTTTCAGCCTGTTTTGGATAGCCAAAGCTAACCTAGAGAAAGGGCCGTTTTCGAGCCTTAAATGCCCTGTTTTTCTTTTTTTAGCAGTTTGGGCATTCTGCTATTGCGGTCCTGGCCTTTGCCATACCTTACGGATATGTTGAACTACAATTTGTGGTTTGGGCAAACTGCAGGAATTACGGAATTTATTTTATTTGTTAGTTGTGAACATGATATGAATAGTATTTTGTTATCGGTAAGTTATAAAAAGATATCGTTTGGATAGTTATACTATTGTTAGTAGAGTTCCAGCTTAGGATATTGTCAGATTTCCCAAATTGCTTGATGCTGTGAAGTGGATTAGGACAAGGAAATATAACACTGTTATACCCGCACACTGCGACCTTCAATATTTGCATAGCAAGTATGAATATGCTTTCAAACCCTTGCATTCCGGCTCCCGTGGATGGCCTGACAGTTTTTGTTGAAATGCAAGAAAGGAAGGATTACCTGCAGCTCTTCTGCAGTATGTTTTGAGCTCCCTCTTGTAAATTCATCTATCCATTCTTGATACTTATTCTGTGATTCATCGTATGCTTCCCCTGCAGTTTTCCTTTTTGCGAGTTGTTTGGGTGCCTCCAGTGCAGACTCCATAAATGGCCTGGCAAATTCATCCTTAAGTGGGTTTGCTGTTTTGTTTCCATCCATGTACAGCCAGAATATGTCATCATAGCCTATGAATGCGTCTGAATTGCACTCCCTTCCGAGTTTCTTCGCAGAGTTGCAGGTAAATGAATGGATTATTCTGGATTCAAGCAAATTATCGTTCTCACCTAGTGTTATCAGTGGCTCATTATCATGGCCTGCTATAATGGTATCCGTGCCATGGCCATTGAATGCCAGAAATCTGGGGTTCTTTGATTTTATGTTGCTTTCAATACATGACTTTGTAACGTTTTTCTCTCGTATAGGGATAGTATTAATTCCATTCCTTTCGGCTATTTTAATAATTTCTTCGCTCCATGCGCTTACACAGCAACTGGTTGGGTCAAATTTGGGCAATGTTATAAGCATGATATCACGATTTTATGCAACTTTTCATATAAGAAAGGTGCGCCTCTATTATTTTTTTACCTATCTCATCTCCCTTGTTGGCATTCATGACGTGCTCTATTATCTGTTCCCTATTCATTGCATCTATTCCCATGCCTGCAGAAATCAGGGCATTACTGGGCATTGCCCTCAAACGGGCAACTACGAGTTCAATTGCTTCTTTTTCCACCATATCAATCAAATAATCCTATCTTCTTAAGATTTTTAAGTATTTCTTTCCCTAGTTCTGTATTATCCTTTATCTCATTATATGCAACATTCCATGTAATTGGCTGTTCATTGATGACAATGAGCACTTCCTCCCGCACTTTAATGGGCAAATCAGAATATGCTTTAATGAATCTTTGCGTGAGTTCTGCTAAATTTTCCTCCATGCATATTATTTGTGTTAGCTAATAATATATATGCCCCTTACAGGAAGAATTTAACTGTAGGTGCACTGCAAAAATATAACACTGTTATACCCGCACACTGCGTCCCATCCCCTAATAACCCAGCTCCTTCACCAAATCCCTGTACCCCCTTAACTGGAGCAGGGAAACGGCATGGTGCTGCCTTACCAGAATCAGGTTATTGGTGTATGTCTCCCTGGCTTCAGCAGCCTCATCAAGGGCCTCGCCAATCAGCCGGTCTTTCCTGGAGGGGGACAGGAAGCTGTCCCTCAGCCCGCCCTTGTTGATATGGAACGCAATCCCTGCGGCCCTCCTGGACTCAGGGTCGTCAAAGACATCCTGCCTGCTGTGGCTCAGGTAGTCCAGGAACCTGCCCGAATCCTCTGCCATTTCATTCCCCTGAAGGCTCGCTCTCTCAATGGTGTCCGGGCTGTAGCCGTTTTCAGCCACCAGGTCATTCATGAAGTTGTTGGGCACACACACCCCGGTCACATCGTCCCGGAAGCCGCAGCCATTTCCCCAGTACTCCGGGTCATACAGCAGCCTGAGGTTTGTTGCAGACTCAAAGTCAGGCGAAAACGCCCTGTTAATCAGCTCCCGGGCGGTTCCGTAGTCTTTGCCGAATGTCTTCCTGATAATCAGCTTCCTCCATCTCAGGACATCATCCCTTGCGCCCGGGAATTTATCCAGCCACTCCGCGTGTTCCTCCCCGGGCCAGAGCAGGACAAGGGCATTGAACTTGTCCGTTTTATAGCGCTCA
>JAUXAV010000280.1 GCA_030619735.1 Candidatus Aenigmatarchaeota archaeon
GCCTGCCTGAGGGTATTCACCCAGGAGTATCCAAAAATCCTGAAGGGCTGGGACATTGAGGTGGAGCATGCCACCCAGGCCCTCTTAAAGGCTGTAAAGGAGGGGAAGCTGAAACCGGGCAAGAAGGATTTGCTTGTTACCTACCATGACCCCTGCCACCTGGGCAGGTATTGCAAGATATACCAGGAGCCCAGGGAAATCCTAAAGGAACTGGGCACAAGGATAAAGGAGATGGAGCTCAGTAAGGAGCAGGCATTCTGCTGCGGGGGAGGGGGAGGGGTAAAGGCGAACTTCCCTGAATTAGCCGATTCCATTGCCAGGGAAAGGATGGAGCAGGCCCGGAAGACCGGGGCCGGGGTCCTGGTCACGTGCTGCCCCATGTGCTATTCCCATCTGAAGGACAATTCAAAAGCGGTTAAGGTGAAGGAAATTTCAGAGCTCCTTGAATGAATTCACAGACATTAAGTGAGGAGAAGTTTGCATAACGCTTGTTATACGCAATTTTGGACGATTATAGCAACTTCAGGAATCCTTCCCTCTTTAACCGGGCCTGCCTGATAATCTCAATCAGGGTTCCCCTGTCGATTTCCTTGTGCAATGGCACAACAAGCGCTGTCTTCTGGCCATCTATAATCTTGGCCAAAACTACATGGCTTCCTTTGGTTCTTTTCTGTGCCCAACCATCTTTGTTCAGGGCCTTGATTACTTTATGCCCTGACAGGACTGGCAGTCAGCGTCTCATCACCAATATAACCAAAGACGATGAGACGTCTCTGCGCTCATTGCAAATTAGAGACGCAGATTTCGGCATGCTGACAAACCTCAAAACTGGTAACTAACATTTCCTGGGTACCTATTCCCTCAGGAAGGCCCATTTCCTCTATATACAGCTCGACAGCCTCTTTTATGTTTTTGAGCGCTTCCTCTACTGTAATGCCCTGGCTAACCACATCCAGTTCAGGGCACAACGCCACATACTGTTTTTCGCCTTTTTTAATAATTGCTGTTAAGTCCATATTCCTCACTGGTTTTAATTTAGTTTTTCTATTTAAATAGCTATATGGCATCCAGGCCCTGGTGACCTGCTGCCCCATGTGCTATTCTCATCTGAAGGAGAATGCAAAGGGCATGAAGGTCCAGGAGATTTCAGAGCTCCTTTAGGATTTTTCCATTCTTGTCGCCTTGTATCCTCTTACGGAGCCTGCTTTTTGCATCCTTCGTTAGCAGGCAACCTTCCCTGTCTGTCTCCCCTTTCCTGATTCTCAAATCCGAGATGGGTTTCCTATCCTCTGCCAGAACCCAGGGAATCTGGACAATCCTGAGCGGTTCTAACCCCTTTCTGCTGCGCAGGAGATTGATTTTC
>JAUXAV010000312.1 GCA_030619735.1 Candidatus Aenigmatarchaeota archaeon
TCAAAAAGGGAGGATCCGAATATGGGGACCATGAGGAAGAAGTATCCAGTAGCTTTCAAGGCCAAAGTGGCTCTAGAAGCCATCAAGGAAGAGAAGACATCGGCAGAACTGGCCAGTCAGTATGGAGTTCATCCGGCCCAGATCAGACGGTGGAGAAAAACAGTGAAAGATGGAGTCAATGGGCTGTTTACTGACAACCATCAACGGAAAGATAAGGAGAAGAATCTTCTTATCGAGGAACTCTATAAAGAGGTTGGACAATTAAAGGTAGAACTAGAGTGGCTTAAAAAAAAATGTGGACTTGGCCGTGAGGGAGAAAGTTATGCGTATCGAGCGCCCAGGTAATATCATACCGGTAGGAAGACAGGCAAAGCTCTTAGGGGTAGCTCGCTCCACGGTGTACTATGAACCGGTAGTTGATACCTATACCTTGGAACTGATGAGATTAATTGATGAGGAGTATACCAAAGCACCGTTTTATGGTTCCCGTAAAATTACGGCAGTCCTCAGAAGAAAGGGGTATAAAGTCAATCGAAAAAGGATACAAAGATTAATGAGGCTGATGGGTATTGAGGCTATCTATCCGGGGCCCAATACTAGCAGGGCCGATCCTAATCATAAAATATACCCGTACCTTCTAAGAGATAGAGAAATTACCCGAGTTAATGAGGTATGGGGCACTGATATCACTTACATCAGACTACGTCATGGCTGGCTCTACTTAGTGGCCATAATGGACTGGGTGAGTCGTTATGTTCTCTCCTGGGAGCTATCCACTACCCTGGAGGTTGACTTTTGTATAAGAGCCCTAAAAAAGGCACTTTCTTTGACCTTCCCTGAGATCTTTAACTCTGATCAGGGTTCCCAGTTCACCAGTGTAGATTTTATTAAGAAGCTGCAAGAAAAGAATATCCAGATTAGCATGGATGGTAGAGGTAGAGCCATGGACAACATCTTCACTGAGAGGCTCTGGCGCTCAGTAAAATATGAGGAAGTCTACCTCCACGACTATCAGACGGTTCGAGAGGCAAAAGAAGGAATCAGCCGGTATCTGGATTTCTACAACCAAGAAAGGCCACATCAGTCACTTGACTACCGGACACCAGATGAGGTATACTGTGATAGTAGAAACTACAAAAATAGGCCTATCTGTAACTTAACTTTGGCAAACTAGTGTCCGACCAATGGGGTCCACCCCAG
>JAUXAV010000128.1 GCA_030619735.1 Candidatus Aenigmatarchaeota archaeon
GCAAAATGCTATTCAAGGATGGAGAGGCCTTATGCAAGGCAGAGCAGGAAAAGGCCCAGGAAGGGCTATGCAAAGGGCGTCCCTGATTCCAAAATCCACCGATTTGAAACCGGAAAGAAGAGGCCAAGCCTGTCCCTTAGGATGAACCTTGCCAGCAGGAAAGCGGTCCAGATAAGGCATAATGCCCTTGAGGCCGCAAGGGTTGCAATAGTGAAGTCCCTCACCAAGAACATAGGGGAAGACGGATTCTTCATGAAGGTTCTGGTTTACCCCCACCATGTCCTGAGGGAGAACGCCCTCGCAACCGGAGCCGGCGCTGACCGGTACCAGTCAGGCATGAGCGGCGCGTTCGGGAAGCCAACAGGCACAGCAGCAAGGATTAAGCCCGACCAGAGGATTTTTGAGATATGGATTGAACCCAGCAAGCTTGCCCTTGGCAAGAAGGCCCTGAAGATAGCTGCTGTAAAGCTCCCCGCTTCCTGCAGGATTACAAGCGGTTGAAACCCGATTTTTCGGTTGTAACTAATATAAATTTTAAAACCAATCATTCTGTATGTACACTCTCAGTCTTGACAAGGCAGAGGATTCAAAAAGGGTTGGTTCTAAAGCCCTGAACCTTTCCAGAGCCTTAAAGGCAGGGCTCCCTGTCCCCGGGGGCTTTGTCCTGACCTCTGATGCATATGCCAGGTTCATCTCCCTGGACAAGCTCTGGGACAGGGTAAAGGGGATTCTGGAAGGCCTGGACCCTGAGAACATAAGGGAACTAAGGGAAAAATCCCGGGAAATCAGGGGCCTTATCCTCAATTCTGAAATCCCTGACAGCATGAAAAAGGAAATAAAGGAGGCCTATGACGGCCTGGCAGTAAGCAGGGAGGTCAAGGATGCAGGGGGAAAAGCCCTGGATTTCATAAAGGCAGGAAGGGGAGAGAGCTTCGTCGCTGTCCGCTCTTCCGTAGTTGCAGAGGAGGCCTCAAACTCCTTTGCAGGCCAGACCTTCAGCCTTATGAATGTGATAGGCTCAGGCAACCTCTTTAATTCAATAAAGCTCTGCTGGTCATCCCTTTTCTCCCCTGAGGCCATATACTACCGGAGGAACCGGGGCATTTCCGGCCTTCCCCTGATGGCTGTGGTGGTCCAGAGGATGCTGGACCCCGAGAAAAGCGGCATCATTTTCACTGCGAATCCCTCCACCAATGATATAGGCAGAATGGTCATAGAGGGCTCCTGGGGCCTGGGCGAAAGCATAGTCTCCGGGATTGTGAACCCTGACGAATACATCCTGAACAAGGATACAGGGGAGATCCTGGAAAAGACCCTGAACAAGAAATTCTGGCAGTACACCAAGGACGCCCTGACAGGAAAGACCATAAAGGAGAGGGTAACCTCATCAAAGGTGCATGCCAATGTCTTGACCGAGCAGGAAATTAAAAAGCTCTGGGAGCTTTCAAAAAAGGTTGAGGAGGTAACAGGAAGGCCCCAGGACATTGAATGGTCCATAGCCAGGAACCGCATATACCTCCTCCAGGCAAGGCCCATAACAACCCTTAACAGAGAAATGCCCGACCCTGCCCAGGCAGGGGTTCCGGAATCCCAGACGCCCCTTCTGAAGGGCATTGCAGCCTCCCCGGGCTTTGCCAGGGCCAGGGCCAGGATAATAGCGGATTCAAACGAGCTGGAAAGGGTGGAGCCCGGCGATATCCTGGTTGTCAAAAAGGCAAACCCTGACTACACACCCCTCCTGAAAAGGGTTTCAGGCCTGGTCCTGGACACAGGCGGGAGGAATTCATACATGGCAACAATCAGCAGGGAATTCCAGGTTCCATGCATAGTGGGGACAGAGAACGCCACAACCATCCTGAGGGACGGGCAGGAGATAATCCTTGATGCCGTGAACGGGAAGATTTACCAGCCGGTGCCCCGGCCCAATCCCCAACCGGATGGCACGGTAAATGGGGCAACCGCCACTCCAGACCCTGGCATTCCGGATGCGGAAAAGCTCCCTGCCCTTGGGGAAGGCATAACGGCAACAGAGGTCAGGCTCAACCTTGCCCTCCCGGAGCTGGATGAAAACACAGCAAAGCTATGCGACGGGATAGGCATCCTGGGGGCAGAGAGGCTGCTGACCGGCGAGGGCAGAAACCCCTTTGAGACAGCCAGGACAAACCCCCAGGAACTGATCCAGCTCATTTCCAGCAGGCTGGGAACCCTGGCAAAGCTCCTGTACCCCAAGCCCATTTGCTACAGAAGCCTTGACCTCTCCACGGACGAGGTCAGGAACCTGGAGGGGGAGGATGAGACACCAAGGGAGTCAAATCCCCTTCTGGGCTGGAGGGGACTGAGGAGAAGCCTTGACCAGCCTGAGATATTCAAGTGCGAGGTTCAGGCCCTGAAGAAGCTCAGCCAGGAGGGGCTCAATAACATAACCCTGCTCCTTCCCTTTATTTCAACCATCCAGGAATTGAGGGATGCAAAATCCCTTATAGACTTCCCCCTGAAACTGGGGATAGTTATTGACACCCCATCCTCTGCCCTGAGCATAGGGGATTTCTGCCAGGAGGGGATAAGCCATGCCAGCATAAACCTGGGAAGCCTCAGCCAGCTCACCCTTGGGGTGGACAGGGAGAATCCCGAGATATCAAAGCTATATTCAGAGACAGACCCCTCTGTCATGAGGCTCGTAAGGCATGTAATTAATGGATGCAGGAAGCACAAGGTGGAGGTCTCGGTCTTCAGTGATGTGAACCTGGGCCCGGAGATGATAGAAAGGCTGATAGCCCTCGGCATAAGGTCAATCAGCGTGGACAGGAACTCCCTGGAGAACATGAAGACAAGCATAGCCAGGACAGAGAGGAAGCTCCTCCTTGAGAAAATCAGGAACCAGAAATAAGCTATTTCTCCTTACGGGCTTGCTCCTTTTTTTTCTCCTTTTCCAGCTCCTTCCTGACTTCTTTCCTTATCCTTCCCTTCCCCCCGCCCCTTAGGGGTGATGTGACAAACCTGGTTACCTTCATAATCCCGGAGATTATATAGTAAACAATGAACGCCACAATCCCTATCAGGGCAAAGAATATTATGTTCTGGAAATTAAGCGCAATCTCAACCCCGAACAGGCTGCTGAATCCCAGGAAGTTCACCACAACAGGGAATGCCGCCCCAATTAACCCAATAAGCAGGGCCCTGGTGACAACCCTGAAAATCTTATACGCGATTATAATAAAGATAAAAAACCCTACGAATAGCAGTATTATCTGCGGCTGCATGAACTGCCCCAGGGCTTCAGCAATAGCCATGGTATAATATTG
>JAUXAV010000037.1 GCA_030619735.1 Candidatus Aenigmatarchaeota archaeon
ACGAACAGGATTTTTACAGAGCCGTCCTTTGCTATGTCAATCTTCTTTATCAGTCCCATGTCCACCACGTCTATTCCGGTGTGGGGGTCCAGGACCTTCTTCAGTGCCTTTTCTATGTCTTTTTTATCCGCCACTATATCACCTGTTTTAGTATAATTGCCCCTTCTGCATTATAAGTATGCGGCATGCATTGGATTACCTTTATTTTTCTCAGACTGGTCCCATGAGTGGATTTGGGTGGTAACCTTTTTCTCCTACCCGCTTCATTAAAACTAATTGCAACACTATTCATACCTTCAAGCTCTGAGAGGGTTTCCGCATCCATTTCCTCATCAAGCATAATCGTAGCCCTTTTCATCACGCCAATCTTTGCTGTATAATCATCGGGCAGGTATCCCCTGTTCCTGAGCATGAAAAACGGCCCGACATCAAATGATTCAACTACATACTTGTATTTCATGGCTAAAGATATTCTATTAGGTTTATAAACTTTTGGAATCACTAATCACCCTTGAATAAATATTAAAACCAGCAAAACAATTATCCGGTATGAGGAAGAGCACGGCAGCGATTCTGGTTATAATCCTGGCCTCCTTTATTATAGGGATTTATATCTATCCGGAGATACCGGAGAGCATGCCCTCCCACTGGAATGCGGCAGGGCAGGTGGATTCCTATATGCCCAGGTTCTGGGGGATATTCCTGATGCCCCTGATATCCGTGGGGCTGGTCCTGCTGTTTGTGGCCATACCCAGGATAGACCCCCTGAAGAAGAACATAGAAAAGTTCATGAGATACTATGAGGCGCTGGTGGTCCTGATAATAGCCTTCCTGTTCTATATATATCTCCTGACGCTCTTCTGGAGCCTGGGATATACATTCAATATGGTCCAGATGATGGCGCCTGCCCTGGGCTTCCTGTTCTATTTCATGGGGATAGTAATGGATAAGGTGAAGAGGAACTGGTTCATCGGGATAAAGACGCCCTGGACCCTGAGCAGCGACAGGGTCTGGGACAAGACGCATAAGCTGGGCGCCAAGGTGTTCAGGGCCTCAGGGGTGATATGCCTTTTCGGGATACTCTTCCCCCTCTTTGCCATATGGTTCATACTGGTGCCAGTTCTTGCAGGTGTTGTGTATACGGTTGCGTATTCATATTTTGAGTATCAGAAGCTGGGCAAAAAAATAAAAGATTTTAAACCTGACTGACATATTCTTATAATGGCTGAAAAGGACCTGATTTTGAAGTACGCGCTGCAGAATGCGATTTTCTATTCCGGAAAGGCCAATCCCAGGGCGGTCCTGGGTAAGGTCCTGGCTTCAGAGCCCGAGCTAAGGAAGGATGTCAGGAAGCTGGAGAAGGATATTAAGGAAATGGTTGAGGATATCAACAGGCTCCCCCTGGAGGAGCAGAGGCAGAGGCTTGAGGAATTAGCTCCCAAAATGATGGTGAAGGAGGTAAAGGAGCAGAAAAAACTTCCGGATTTGCCAGGGGCGAAGCCAGGAGGGGTTGTAACCAGGTTCGCCCCATCCCCAACAGGTCCTTTAAGCCTTCCCCATCTGCTCAGGGCAGCGTTCCTGAGCTATCTCTATGCAAGGAAATACCAGGGAAAGTTCATACTCAGGCTTGAGGACACAGACCCCGGGAAAATCAGGAAGGAGTTCTTTGACTATATCAGGAAGGACCTGAAGGACTGCGGGATTGAATGGGACCAGATGGTTATGCAGTCTGATTATATGGAGCAGTATTACACCTATGCGGAGAAGCTGATAAGGGAAGGGAAGGCCTACACCTGCTCCTGCACCCCAAAGGCGTTCCAGAATCTCAAGAGGAAGAAGCAGAACTGCCCGGGCAGGAAGATGGCGGCTACCGAGCATCTCAGGAAATGGCAGGACATGCTTGCAGGGAAATACGGGGAAGGCACTGCTGTGGTAAGGCTCAGGACAAGCATGAAGGATAAAAACCCTGCCATGAGGGACCCTCCCCTTCTCAGGATTTCCGAGGCAGAGCATCCCCTGAAGGGAAGGAGATACAGGGTCTGGCCCCTGTATAATTTTGCCTGCGTTATTGACGACCATGTGCTTGGCGTGACCCATGTGTTCAGGGGCAAGGAGCATGAGAACAATACGCATGTGCAGGAGAAGCTCTACCGGGCACTGGGATGGAAATCCCCGGTTGTGACAAACTTCGGGATGGTCCGGCTTCCCGGAGAGAAGCTCCATACCAGGGACATAAAGGAGATGGTAAGGGAGAAAAAGGTTTCCGGATGGGACGATATCAGGCTTCCCACCATAAGGGCATTACTGAGGAGGGGCTTCAGCCCCAAAGCCTTCAGGGCATGCGCTCTGGGCTGCGGCCTGACAAAAACGGATATCAGGTTCAACTGGGAGGCCCTGGAAAAGGAGAACCGAAGGGTGCAGGACAAGGATGCCAGCAGGTATATGGCGGTGCTGGAGCCTGTAAAGCTCTCTGTGAAGGGAAGCCACCATGAGCTGAGGAAAATCCACCAGCCCCTGCACCCGGACTTCCCCAAGAGGGGGAAGAGGGAGGTCCCTGTCAAACTGGATTCCATCTACATATCAGGGGACGATTATAAGAAGTTCCAGGACAGGGAGATAAGGCTTAAAGGATTGGGGAATGTGAAGCTTGAAGGGGAGAGGGCGGAATACACAGGCAATGTCCTGGTAAGGGAGATGCAGAAGATACAGTGGGTCTCAGAGCCCCATATAAAGCTGGAGATTGTCAAACCCGATAAGACCCTGGAGGGGATTGCAGAGCCCGCCCTGAAGAAGGCCAGGAAAGGGGAAGTCATACAGCTGGAGAGGATTGGCTTTGGAAGAGTCGATGACAAGAAGAAGGACACTGTGATTGTCTGGTTTGCGCACAAATAACCTTTTTAGCAACCTTTATAAACCCTTCCAGTGTATCTATATACTATCCAATGACTGAAACCGTTAATGAGGGAGGTAAGATATTATGCCAGCATTCGTGAAGTTCCAGGTTCCAAAGGAGCTTGCCGAGAAGGCCTATGAGGCAGTGGAGATTGCAAAGGATACAGGGAAACTGCAGAGGGGCGTGAACGAGACCACAAAGGCAGTGGAAAGGGGGGTTGCGAAGCTCGTGATAGTGGCAGAGGACGTTTCTCCGGAAGAGATTCTTATGCATCTGCCTGTCCTGTGCGGGGAGAAAAAAATCCCCTATATCTCTGTGCCTTCAAAGATGGAGCTCGGAAAGGCCTCAGGAATCGAGGTCCCCACATCTTCTATTGCGATATCCGAGGCGGGCGATGCAAAGAAACTCGTAGAGGACATCGTAAAGGAGACCGAGGGCCTGAAGGCGGGAAGCGCTCCCAGGGAGAAGCCCGGGAAAAAGAAGGAAGAAAAGGCCGAAGAGAAGAAGTAAAACACAACAAGGCTTTTATTGTTAATGGGATAAATTGGTTAGTATGGCAACGCCGGCAGAGGTTTTACAGGTGGCAGGAAGGATGGGAGTAAAGGGAGTGGTAAGAGTAAGGTGCAGGCTTATTGAGGGCAGGGAAGAAGGGAAGGTCCTGACCAGGAATGTTTCAGGCCCTGTCAGGATAGGGGATATAATCCTGCTCAAGGAAACAGAGATGGAAAGCGTGGGAAGGCTCCATGAGAGGAGGTAGTATGCCAAAATGCTCTTTTTGCGGAGGGGACGTACCTGATAATGCAGGGAAGATGTTCATTAAAAATACAGGCCAAATAATGCTGTTCTGCAATTCCAAGTGCGAGAAGAATGCAAGGCTGAAAAGGGCAGGGAAGAAGACCAGATGGACCGAGACCTTCAGGAAGGGTAAAGAGAAGGTATAAAGCTTATAAACATCCTTTGACAACAATTTAACAGCAAGTTCTAGCGAGTGATACTGATGCTGGAGAAGGAAATACACGAGAAGGTAAAGACCGGCACCACAACCCTGGGCATTATCTGCAAGGGTGCAGTGGTTCTGGCTGCTGAAAGGAAGGCGACCATGGGCTACCTGGTTGCAAGCCAGAAGGCAAAGAAGATACTGCAGATAGACGAGCATATGGCCATGACCATAGCGGGCGTGGTGGGGGATGCCCAGGCCCTGGACAGGTATATAAAGGCAGAGCTGAAGCTCTACAAGCTGCAGGAGGAAAGGAGAATCAGTGTGAAGGCAGCGGCAACCCTTATCGCGAATATCCTTTATTCAAGAAGGTTTTACCCCTACATAGTCCAGCTGGTGGTGGCAGGGTATGACAAGGAGCCCAGGCTGTTCACGCTGTCCCCGGATGGCAGTGTAATGGAGGAGAATTTCTTCTCCACCGGCTCCGGCTCGCCTATTGCACTAGGGGTCCTGGAGGACCAGTTCAAGGAGGGAATGGAGCTGGAGGCTGCAAAGAAGATTGCTGCAAGGGCAGTAAGGGCGGCAACCAAAAGGGATATCGCTTCAGGGGGTTCGGGAATAGACATAGTCGTACTGGACAGCAGGGGCTTCCATAAGGTCCCTGAAGAGGAAGTAAAGAAGCTGACAGCCGGCTGAGGAATAATTTTCAACTATTCTGAAACTGAATATTAATAAAGAACAAAAAGATGAAGAGTATGAACATTCTCAAGGAATTAGAGACAAAACTTTCAAGGGATGCAAAAATCTCCGAGATAAAGTTTGAAGGCTCGGAAATCGTGCTTTATACCAAGAACAGGGAGTTCTTCCAGGACCATGAGCAGGTGATAAAGCGGATTGTGTCGAGCATAAAGAAAAGGGTAGAGGTAAGGCCGGATTTATCCATAACAATGGACCAGGAGAAGGCCAAGAAGGTTATAAAGGACATTGTTCCCAAGGACGCAGGGATACAGGCCGTGTATTTTGAGCCTGAACTGGGGAAGGTGGTGATAGAGTCCTCAAAGCCTGGGCTTGTGATAGGCAGGGGAGGGGAAACCTACAGGAGGATAAAGAACGAGACATTATGGCTTCCCAAGATTGAGAGGGCCCCTGCAATCAAATCAGAGATTGTCAGGGCTGTTCGGAACCTCCTGCATTCGGAAATCCCATACAGGAAGAAATTCCTGAACAAGATAGGGCAGAATATAAACGCTATAAATGAGGAGGAAGAGAAGAAGGAAGAATGGGTAAGGCTTTCCTTCCTGGGGGGTGCGAAGCAGGTGGGGAGGAGCTGCATACTGGTGGAGACCCCCAACTCCAATGTACTGATGGACTGCGGGATTGACGTGGGCACTGACACCACACCATACCTGGATGTCCCGGAATTCAACATAGAGAAACTGAATGCCATAGTTGCAAGCCATGCGCATCTGGACCATGTCGGCTACATACCCTATATATATTCCCTGGGCTATACAGGACCGCTTTATTGCACCGCGCCCACCAGGGACCTGATGGTCCTGCTTTGCCTGGACTATATAGACGTGTGCCAGAGGGAGGGGAAGGATGTTCACTATACCAAAAAGGCAATAGAAAAGGCTGTCAAGCACTCCATAGCCCTGGACTACGGGGAGGTCTCGGACATAACACCGGATATCAGGCTTACGCTCCAGGCAGCAGGCCATCTGCTGGGCTCTTCCCTTGTCCATCTGCATATAGGCGAGGGCCTTCATAACATACTCTATACAGGGGACCTGAAGTTCGGCTCCTCAAGGCTCTTTGAGCCCGCATTCACGGATTTCCAGAGGGTTGAGACCCTTATAATGGAGTCCACTTACGGGGGACAGGGAGATACCATGCCTTCCAGGAGGGATTCGGAGGCAAAGCTGCTGGAGATAATAGAGAGGACGGTCAAGCAGGGCGGGAAATGCTTGATTCCCTCGTTTGCGGTTGGCCGCGCCCAGGAGATAATGGCTATACTGGCATCAAACGGGCTTGAGCATCCTATCTGGATGGAGGGCATGCTCTGGGACGCCACTGCCATACATACTGCTTATCCTGAATACCTGTCCCGCTACCTGCAGAGGAACATATTCCATAAGGGGAACAATCCATTCCTTTCCCCTGTATTCAAAAGGGTGGCCCCCAAGGAGAGGAACGGGATAATAGACTCCTCGGAGCCGGGGGTGATAATAGCAACATCAGGCATGCTTATAGGCGGCCCGGCAGTGGAATACCTGAAGGGATTGGCACCGGACAAGAAGAACACCCTGGTGTTTGTGGGCTACCAGGCGGAGGGGACCCCTGGCAGAAGGATACAGAAGGGCTGGAAGGAGATACCCCTCTCTTTCGAGGGCGGGAGGACCAAGAGCCTGAAGATGGAGATGGGGGTTGAGACCGTCCATGGGCTGTCAGGCCATGCGGACAGGAACGAGCTGACAAGTTTTATCTACAAGCTTGCGAGCAAGCCCGAGAGGATTATAATAAACCACGGGGACTCCAAAAAATGCTCTGAGCTTGCAAGGGATGTGCATAGGATGTTCAGGGTGGAGACCCTTGCGCCCAAAAACCTGGAGGTCGCCAGGATTAAGTAGCCCTCCCGGGGCTTCCTTTATCCGGAACCCTCCTTTTTGAAAAAGCAATTAGTCCCTCTGCACTGTGGCGTGCTCCGGGGCCAGTATCAGCCAGTCGCTTTCAACCCCTGCAATGTCGCCGTTCTGGGCCATCACTGTCTTCTTGAGCCTTTCCACTGCCCTCTTGAGTTCGCCCAGGTCCTTTTCCTTCAGGCTCTTTATCTTGAGGAAGACCACGGAACCCTCTCTCAGGGCCCTGAGAACCTTCTCTGTGTCAGCGAACTCCGTAAGATGCTCTATCCTTATTCCTATCTTTCCTCCGCTATGAGTCATCTCGTCCATTACGCTTACTTCAAGAAATTCGTCCTGCTCTTCGCCTTCTTCAAATTCCCCTGACATCCTTCTCCTGGCGATGCCCCTTAACCCGTTTAAAACCATATGATACCTCCGTTTTAGACTCCCATGTTCTAGAATGGTAATAATATAATGATAAAAAGCTTTTTAAATGTTTGTGGTGGGGACAGGAGCTATTTCTTCAGGATGCCCAGCCTGCAGTTAAAGCGGTGCATTGATTCGGCTATCCTGCTTTTGAAGACGATTACGCCCCATCCTGCTGTTATGCCCAGGGTTATTGCCCCGCCCAGGGCCAAATCCGAGGCCCAGTTCGCTCCTATAAGGAAGAGTTCGCCGTGCCAGAAATGGTCCACCAGGCCGAAGAGCGCGCCGCCGAAGAGCATTATGTTGAGCCAGAAGCCCTGAACGCCTCTGTTATGGGAGGCCTTGCGGCTGGTGAAACCGATTAATGTTGCCACCAGGGGGACGATATAGCAGACCATACCCTATATAGGCTTTTGGGGAATATAAACTTTTATATTATTTATTCGCTTCCGGGGCAACATAAGGCTTATAAATTTTATTGTCATTTACAATTAAGGTGTTAAAATGTCAGGACCAGATATTGTGGTAACATATGGAACAGGTACTGGAGACACGAATGTTGCTGCGTTTTATGCAGCACTTAAGGATGCCGGTCTACATCAGTTTAATTTTTTTGAAGAAGTCCCATTAATCCCTGCAGGGAGCACTGTCAGGCTTCTGGAAGGAGACGAGAGAGTGGAATTGGCAGAAAGGGGGAAATGGGGGGATTTGGCCTATCTCACACTTGCAAAAAAGTTTGGAAAGGATATGGGAAGAGAATATTTTGCAGGCCTGGGATGGGTTCAGAACACTGATGGCACAGGCTTTTTCTTGAGGTATCCAGGGATTGACCCTATTGATTTGTATAGTGATGTGGCTGTGGAAAAACTGATAAAGAAGGGTGTTGATTCTATTATTAAATTAGAGTGGGCAGATGATATAGGCATAGATGAGACGAGATTGGTAAAACCGGAATACAAAATAGTAAGCATAAAATGCGAAGATAAACCTGTTTCTGCCGTGGTGGGCGCACTGGTTAAGACCTTCCCATTTGAATAAAAGAATCTTATTTTTTCATCCCTTCAAGAAGGGAGACTATTCCCCATATCTGGGTCCTGGTGTAGGTGGCGAGGTTGGGGTCACCAGCGGACTCGTCAAGTATTGAGATTGCCTGGGAGATTTTCTCCTTGCTGCTTTCCTTCCGGCTCCTGCTGTCCAGGGTCTTTGCTGCATTATCCAGGGACTCCCTGACGTTCCTGGGGACACCCCTCTCGTTCATGACGTTCTCCAGCATATTGATTATCTGCTTCCTTTCCATAATCCTTGACCACCTGTTCCTATTCCATCTTTATGTTCTTTGAGAGCCTTGCCCTGAGCTCCTCCATCTGGGATTTAAGCCTGGTCTCGCCCTTCTCAAGGCTCTTTATCCTGAGAGAAATCGCATCCTTTTTCTCCTTCAGTTCCTTTTTAACCTCAAGCTTCCCGGTTTTTATGAGTATGGGGCCGGAGATTTTGAATACATCCTTTTCCTTTGTGGTTTCCAGAGCCTCCAGAGCCTTGTCTATCTCTATAAGCTGCATGTTCATGAGCTCTTTCTGGTTCATAAGCCCCTGGAGCTGCTGCTGGTAAAGCTGGGCCTGGCCAAGAAGCTGCTGCGCGTCTTTTGGAACCTCTACCATATTAATCACCTGACTTTTAGTTTTTTGACAATTTTGGGCCTTGACTTTTCAATTATCCTGTATCCGCAGTAGGTACACTGGATCTTCTTGATAGTCTTCATCTTTGTCTTCATTATCTCTTTTCCGCAGCTGATACACTTGTACAT
>JAUXAV010000302.1 GCA_030619735.1 Candidatus Aenigmatarchaeota archaeon
CTTTCTTGGAGCAACGTTGCTCAGGCCGCTCTTCGAATGTATGATTTCAGTAACCCACCCAGGAATTCGTGACACCGTATATCACTCGTATGCACCGAGTTACTATCAACATCCTGTGCCTTGTCACCCATCTGGTGACCGACCTGTTCCGGGATGCAATTCCCAATACCCTGATGTGGCCTGTGTTGGTTGAAAAAGTCTTTGTATTTATCGAGTACGTACTGGAGTCTGTCCAACCCCAAGATAATCAGATGGTTCAGGCGTTCTTCACGCAGACTTCGAATCCAACGCTCAGCAACGACATTGGCGTTGGGAGCTTCGTACGGAGTTCGAACAGGCTCAAGGCCTGTGTTCTTCAGCAGGATGTCAAAACCTTCTGAATAACACCGGTCGTTGTCATGGAGGAAGAACCGAGGCTTAACGCCGTATTCATCGCATTCCCACAGCACATGACGGGCTTGCTGTTTGAGCCATTCGGCATTAGGTGAAAATGTGGCGTGGACAAACAGGATTCGACGGGTGCGCAGATGCAGGACGAAGAACACGAATGCCCTCTGAAGGCCTTTCAGAGTCCAGATTTCTTTGGTAAGGAGGTCGGCACAAAGAAAAACGTCCGCATGTCTGGACAGGAACTCTCGCCAAGTCAAGCCTTGGTGATCTGGAGATGGAGGCAAGCCGTTTCTCCTCAGGATGTTCGCTACGGTGGTTTTAGAAATCTCAATGCCTAACTTCTTCAGTTCCCCTTGGATATTCTTGTAACCCCAGACATTCTCTCTGGCAATTTGACAGATCAACTCCTCGACATTCCCAGGTGTTCTGGGCCTGCCAGGCTTTCTCTTCCTTCTTTCCGAGTAATCCCACTTTGCCTTTTCGAGTCTTCGCTGCCAGGCAAGGATTGTAGTGGGCTTGACGATGTTGACAACTGTTTCCATGAGCTTCCTACCCATTGCCAGAGCAGCATCCACAAGCGATCTTCGCTCATCGTCGGTGAATCGAATCCGACCTGGGAGCCTCGACTTAAGGATCTTGTTTTCCAAACGGAGATACTCGTTTTGCAGGGTCAACTCCCGGCACAGTAACCGAGCAATCGTGGCAATTACCGGCAAGCTAAGCCATTCGGCCGGTTGATTAGAAGGCGTTTCTATGGGCATCAATATCCTCCAAGCACAACTTGAATATCAAAGGCTCAGAGGGTAACATAAACGATTGATTTGGCAAAGGTTAATTCTGCTTTCCGATCCGCGT